>LJTR01000436.1 GCA_001303465.1 Phycisphaerae bacterium SG8_4 | reverse complement strand
GCACGGACAGGGTGGAGGTCATCGGCAAGGGTATCATGACCAGGAACGGTCATTGCACGTACCTGCCGGGCAATAAGTGGATCTTAAACGATATCTACCCGGACAAAGAGCGAAAACAAAACGTCTATCTCTATAACACGGCCACCGGCAAAACGGTCTCGCTGGGCAACTTCTATTCGCCACCAGAATATACGGGAGAATGGCGCTGCGATACGCACCCGCGTTTTAGTCCCGACGGGCGAAGTGTCGTTATCGATTCGCCCCACGGCGGTAATGGCCGACAGATGTACCTGATCGATATAAGCCAAATCGCAATCTGACTGTGCTCGTGAGCGGAAAGAACATGAAAAGAAACGCAAGAATAGAAATACACAAGACCCCAGGCAATCTGTGCACTTATGCCCTTATAGCCTGTGCCCTCGTGTTCGCCGGTTGCGCCCAGCAGCAGCAAGCTGAGGTTACCGGGCCAATCTCCGTACCGGATATGGGCAAGGCCGAGCTCATGGAAGTAGCCGAGGATGTTCTGGCCAGGATGCACTTTACCGTAGAGAAGGCGGATGTCCCGAGTGGCTTAATAAGAACCAGACCGCTGCCGGGTGCGCAGTTCTTCGAACTCTGGCGCAGCGACAACGTCGGGGGTGGAAACGCGCTCCAGGCAAACCTGCACACAATCCGCAGAACCGTGGAATTGGACATCAGCCAGCATGGCGACCAACTGCAGATCGACTGTGATGTACGGGTGCAAAGGCTGTCTCTGCCCGAGCGCGACGTCAGCAGCAGCGCCCGCGTGTACGAAATGTTCACGAGAAGTAGCAGGTCGCTGCAGAGGATGAGATTCGAAACCGAGCAATTGCAGGCGATGGCCTGGATCGATTTGGAGAACGACACTGCCCTTGCCGCAGAGATATTGAAGAGGATAGAGAAGCGACTCGTATCCCGAGCGAGCGGCGAACCACAGGTGACGGAGAGCAGGACATGAGAGTGCTCGTCTGCGGCGGAGCAGGGTATATTGGCAGCAACATGACGGCAATGCTCGCCGCCGCGGGGCATGAGCCGGTAGTCTTTGACAATCTCAGCAAGGGCCACATCTCGGCGATCGCCCAGACCGAATTCGTCCGGGGCGACCTGGGCGATTATGAACTGCTCGTCCACACACTCGGCGACTACGATATCCAGGCCGTAATGCACTTTGCCGCGTTTATCGAAGTAGGCGAATCGGTTGAAGAGCCGCTGAGATACTATCGCAACAACCTTTCCTGTACGCAGAATCTGCTATCGGCGATGGAAACAGCCGGCGTCCGGAAATTTGTCTTCAGCAGCACTGCAGCCGTCTATGGCATCCCAAAGGATGTGCCGATCGTCGAGGATGCACCGACCGAGCCGATCAATCCTTATGGCCAGACAAAGCTGGCGGTCGAAAAGATGTGTCACTATCAGAGCCGCGCGGGCAAGTTCGCCTATGCCTCGCTTCGATATTTCAACACCTGCGGCGCCGGCAACAACGCTGCGCTCGGCGAGGACCACAGGCCCGAATCGCATCTGATCCCGCTGACCATCCAGGCGGCGATGGGAAAACGCGACGACATAAAGATCTACGGCACCGACTACGAAACCCCCGACGGGACCTGCGTCCGGGATTATATCCACATCGACGATCTGTGCCGGGCCCATCTGCTGGCGCTGGATAAGTTGGAGGAGCGCGAGGAGCTTGTATGTAACCTGGGCAACGAGAGGGGCCATTCGGTAAGAGAGGTTATCGAAACAGTTAAGAAGGTTTCCGGCAGGGGTTTTAAGATTGTAGAAACAGACCGTCGAGCCGGCGATCCGCCGGCGCTGACCGCCGACGCGACAAAGGCAAAGAGTGAACTGGGCTGGAAGATCGAAAGACCTGAGCTGGAGGAGATGGTCTCCACTGCCTGGCAATGGCACACCAGGTACCCCGACGGTTACCCCGATTAAAGAACCAAACTGCAAAGTACGAGGAACGAAAGATGAGCGAAACGTTTGTTGGAATCGACGTTGGTGGAACTAATGTCAAGATCGGCCTGTTCGATGCCGAGCTGAGACTCCTGAGCAAGACATCGGTGACAACCGATGCGGATATGGGGCCCGAGGTTGTAATAGACAAAATGGCCCAGACCGTGAAGGATCTGCTTGCCGAAGCCGACCTTTCGCTGACCGACATTGTTGCTATCGGGATAGGCACGCCGGGACCGGCCAGATACAGCGAGGGCGTCATTATCAGGTCCACCAACATGCCTAAATTCAAGAACGTTCCGATCTGCAAAATGCTCAACGAAAGGCTCGGCGCGCCGGTCGTGTTCGACAATGACGCCAACGTCGCCTGCTGGGGCGAATACGTCGTCGGCGCGGGCAAAGGCGTTGAAGACATGGTCTTCTTCACGCTCGGCACGGGCATTGGCGGCGGGGTTGTCAGCAGCGGTGAACTTGTGCACGGCTGCGACGAGAACGCCGCCGAACTGGGGCACATGATCATATACCCGAACGGCCGCAACTGCAACTGCGGTCAGAAGGGTTGCGTCGAAGCCTACGCATCGGCCGATTCGACGGCTCGAAGGGCGACCGAGGCCCTGGAGGACGGCGCCGAATCCAGCCTCGCCAAAGTGCTCGACGAGAAAGGCAGGATTACCAGCAAGGATGTCTACGAGCACTTGGCTGCCGGTGACGAGTTGGCCAAAGAGATCACCGATGGGACAGCCGAGGCCCTGGCGATCACCTGTATAAACATGCTGCATTGCACCGAGCCCAGGCGTATAGTCTTCACAGGCGGAATGATCGCCGCCGGTGATTTGCTGCTGAACCGGATTCGGCATTTCTTCAATCAGCATATCTGGACCATCAAGAAGGAGGACAAGATCGAGATATGTGTCGCCACGCTTGGAGAAGACACCGGCATAATCGGCGCCGGCGCCCTGGCCCGCCACAAGTATGGGCAGTAAGAATCGCGACGAAGGGATATCTGATTCTCCAGATACAACAAGTAGCCAATTTGCCCTGAACATCAAAATGTTGTGCAGACGGCTGGCGAACTTGGGTCAGATACTCCAAGAACTTGCTGAATGAGCCATGGGCACAAGAAAGGCACTACCAGGATACGAGGCAACGCGTCCTGATGACACGGTTCTGCTGGCAAGTCGCCGTGCTCAATGATGATGGTGGCCTGTAGATAGACGAAGCCGGGCCGTGACGGGGTAGTGGTCTGAAGGGTAGCGCCCGTCGACGTTGTCGTACAATATCTCTGCTTGGAGCACCTGTATCGCCGGCGGGGTCAACACGTAATCGATTTTATTGCCCTGCCTGCCGCCTCTGAATCCGTGGGAGGTCCTCACCTCTTTGACATCCGGGTACAGCGTGCGGAATGTGTCGACCATTGGAACGGGACTCTTGGATACGGGGGCATTTGGCAGACCCAGAGCGGTGTTACCTTTGAGATACGTTATGACCGGATTGTTCTCGCCCGCGTTGAAGTCGCCGGTGACTATGAAGGGCTCTATGTGCGTGCGGTTGAAGATGCGCTGAGCCAACAGAACCGCGCTGTTCTCCCTTGACGGTTGGGAAACATGGTCCAGGTGAAGGTTGAAGAGGTAGAACGCCCTGCCCGAATTCTTTTCGATCAGCCTGGCCCAGGTGCAGATGCGGACACAGTCGTTGCCCCAGTGAATCGAACCGGGAATCTCCGGCGTATCGGAAAACCAGAAGGTCCCCGAGTCACCAACTTTGAACCGGTCCACGCGATAGAGGATCGCGGAATATTCGCCTTTTGTCTTGCCGTCGTCGCGGGCAACGCCGATTTCGCCATATTCAGGCAGCGCCTCGCGGATTTCGTCGATCTGGAAACGCAAGGCCTCCTGTAAACCCACGACGTCACTCTTCTGTTTGCGGATGACGTCGAAGACCATTTCTCGCCGGTTGGGCCAGCGATTCTCGCCGTCGCCCGCAGAGCCGTAGCGAATGTTGAAGCTCATTACCCGCAGTTCAAAAACGCTATCTGCCGCCTCGCGCGTCTCGGCGCTCAGAGCACACTCGCGCGGGCACAAACTCAGAAGAATCGCCAGAGAAAAGAGTATTCTCGCCGCCTTGTACGTTCTTGTGAAATACATAGTTTCCTCCTGAACGGGTTGCCTATATGTTCTTTCGCTTTTCTTCTTCCGACAATGACTCGTTCAGCGCTCCCGAGCGAAAGCCCTGAAGGTCAACTGTTACAAACTTAAAGCCCAGCGATTTGAGCTTCTCGACTATCTGCGAGCGAATCGGCTCGGTTGTGACTTTCTCGATGTCCTGAGGATTGACCTCGATTCGGGCCACAGTGTCATGATGGCGGACCCGAAACTCCAGAAGCCCAAGGCCTCTGAGGTAATCCTCGGCCTCTTCGATCTGCCCGAGGCGCTGCTCGGTAACCTCCAGACCGTAGCTTACCCTCGAAGCCAGACACGGCGAAGCCGGCATCTCCGCGGTCGGCAGCCCCACCTGCTTGCTCAACTGGCGTATCTCTGGCTTGCTCAGCTCGGCGTCCATCAGGGGACAGTGCACGCCGAAGACCTTGGCCGCACGGTTTCCGGGCCGAAAATCATCCTTGTCGTCGAAGTTGCTCCCGCAGACAACGCAATCGTAGCCCTTGTCCTTGGCGATCTGGACGAGTATCCCGTAGAGGTGCGATTTGCAGTGGAAGCACCGGTCGGCCTTGTTCGCGGCGTAGTTGCTGTCGGCGACCTCGTCGACCTGTGTCTCCATCACCTCGGCGCCGATGAGCTCGGCGCTCTTGATCGCCTGATCATACTGCGACCGCGCCAATGAGGCACTGACACCTATGCAGGCCAAGACGTTGTCCGGCCCCAGCGTATCGACGGCTGCCTTCAAAAGGTACGTACTATCAACCCCGCCCGAGTATGCGACAACGATTTTGCCGAGCCCCCTGAGTATATCCTGTAATTCTTCGTATTTCTTCTCTACCATTATCGTATACCCTTCAGGGTAGCACATT
>LJTR01000033.1 GCA_001303465.1 Phycisphaerae bacterium SG8_4 | reverse complement strand
CTTCGTATCGGCATATCGGGCAAACGTGATCAAGCCTATAAGGTCGCTGCCCCTTCCGCTAAGGTCTTTCTTATCACCTTCGACGAAATCGGACATGACCTTCTTGACGACTTCCAGACGATTGAGCTTCTGCCCGTAATAGTCCATCTCAGTTTGCATGCTGCCGGAACGGTCGACGACGGTTTCGATCGCCACGCCTTCGGTGGAGATCTCCGACAGGACAGTTCCCTTCCTCGGACGCGCAAGGGCCACTATCAGCAGAGCGACGCAAACTAGTCTGGCCACCATCACGCCGCCGTGCGTTTCTTGCGCAGCATCAGATACGCCATAGCAGGCAGAACCAAAAGCAGCATCAGTGCCCACGGTGAATACAACTGCATCTATACGCTCCCGACCTCTGCGGTTTCTTCGCAGACGACCATATCCGTGACATCGACCTTTCGTTCATCGGATCTTGTCTTCTCTATGAAATTCTTGACCAGATCGAACGTTCGCTGAATCTGATCTGTCGCCGGCTCGTGCTTGGCGAACTTAACCAGATCGCAGTGCCTAAGGAATTCACCAAGGTTCTCCTTATCTGACTGCGAAAGAACGTCTGTGTTGGCAAGTTCGAAGAGGAATTCTTCCGTAGTTCTCTCTGGTGCTCTGAGACTGAAGCGATGCTCGATATAGTGCCTGAGGATGTCGCTGATTCGTTCGTAGAACTCCTTGATCCTGCCGGCGCCGACCAGATCCTCTTTGACCAGGACCCTCAGTCTTTGGTAGGCAAGCTCGTGCGCCGGTTTGAAAATCCTGACCAGCTCCCTGACTCGTCTGCGGCGAAGATACAGCCAGGTGCCGCCGGCGGCAATTACAGCTATCACCCCCAGCGCCCAGACCCACCAGAAGGAAGGCTCCTGAGGCATCTCCACGACATCCTCGATATCGTCTATCTGCAGCTCGGCGCGCTGCTCGCCAAGCAGTGAAGTGACCTCGATCTCGAGCGGTTCGGTTGTAAGCTCGTACTTCTTTTCCTCGGGGCTGTTGACATCGTGGAATACGAATGTAAAAGCCGGGATTGAATAAGTGCCCGACAGAAAAGGTTCGAGACGATACTGAACCTTGCTGACGACGTTGCCCTCTTCGTCGAGCTTATCGCCAGAGGAGTCCCAATCGACGATGCCGAAACTCTCGAGCACCTTGTCCACCTTGGGCATCTGCACCTCGTAGCCCGGCTCAATAGCGGCTTCGAGTTCCAGCGATACTGTCTCGGCGATTGTTATCTTGGCCCTGTCGGCGCGGACGTGAACGGTCAGAGGTCCTCGCTCGAAGTCTTTGTCGATCTCGAATTCTGACTTCTCGGCGCCGGCATCAGGACCCTGCCCACAACCGGCGCAGACGAAAAGCGCGCCGCAACAGAGCAGCATATACGAAGCAATCAGTTTTCTTGATGAAACCCTTGGCATACTCAATTGCGACTACTTTGCCGGCGCGGCAGGAGCCTGCTCGGACTCAGTCTCTCCTGCACCACTCAGCGCCGAGGTGTGGACAATCACGTTATGCTTATCCATAAGTTGTTCTATCAAATCCCGCTGGACGTCCTGGCTCTTCTGACTTGTGAGCATTGACATAACCTGCTGTCTGACTTCATCAAGCTCTTTCTGACGTTCGGGCGTGATTGTCTCTACCTTGACGATCTCCCAGCCTTTCTCGGTCTTGAAAGGCTCGTCAAGCACCTTTGGAGCTTCGGCGGCGAATATCTTCTTGTTTAGCTCCGCCTCGCTTCCGATGCCCGAAACGTATGAGCCGGCTTGAACTTCTGTCTCGACCTTGCCCCCGTCGTCCTTTGTATCTGCGTCCTTCGAGAACTCCCTGGCGAGTTCAGCGAAATCCTCGCCCTCTTTGATGCGGCCTATCAGTTCTTTTGCCTTCTGCTCGTCATCGACGAGTATGTGACTTATCGTCGCGCTGGAGGGATCGACAAATTCACCTTTGTTGGCCGTGTAGTAGGTCTGAATGTCAGTCTCAGTGATGTTGATCTTGCTGGCCAATTCATTGTTCATGACAAGCTGACTCAAGGCACCGCGCGTTAGCTGGTCGATCAGCTTCTTCGCCTCAGGTTTTGCCATCAGTTCGTCCTGGAGGGCTTGGCGATACAAGACTTCCTGTGCGAGCCAGCTTTGCAGAAATTGCTGCTTGGTCTGGGGATCCCTGTATCGTTCGAGCATTTTCTGTTTCTGTTCGTTCAGTTGCTCGCCAGACATGAAGGCCGCCATAGGTTCCAGTTGGTTTTCAATGTTATCCTCGATCATTGCATCGAGGTCGGCCTCGGTTATCTTCTCGGGGCCAATTTCAGCAACTATTCTTTCGCCAGCGGTAGGTGCGCCCTCGAGGCTGGTTCGGTCCATCAGTTCATAGCGCAGAGCCGAGAACTTGCCGAGCTTCTCGAAGCACTCCTTAACGTGCGCGTTGATCTGCGGTTTGAGTTCGGTCAGTTCGGCTGCCGTCTCGCTGCGATAGTAGAATTCAATAGCCCTGTCATAGATACCGGCCTTTTCCAGCAGCGTTCCGATTTGAAACATTGTTCTGGCACGCTCGGCGTCGGTCAATTCGGCGGCCAAGAGATAGTCCTGCCAAACCTCCGCCGCACGGACGTACAGATTTCGTTGGGCAAGCTTGCCGGCCAGTTGCTTAACCTGCTCGGGTGACAGTGACGCGTCTACTGTCTGGCCTACCCTTTCCGGGCCGGCGGGTCTCAAGGCCAGATTCGCCCCTGTCAAAGCGGTCAGAATCAGGAGCAACACGATTACTATCCAGCTCGCTGCAGGGCTGCTTTGCTTTTTCTCGGGAAGCGAAAAATCCAATTTCTCTTCCATCAATCTAACTCCTTAAGTAGAACGGGGCAGGCCCCACCAATCAGATGCCTAATATCGTTTGTGTCGCATATGGAAGAACCGAACCAGGTCCTGGATATATGGCTTGTCTGTGCTAATACTTATACAGTCGACGTTAATCGTTCGCAGCATGTTCTTCAGCTGGTCAAACCGCTGCGCGCTCGAGCTGCTGTATTGATTTCTAAATCTTCTACTGGAGGTATCGACAAGAATGATCTGGCCAGTCTCGGCGTCGGCAAATTCAATCAGTCCCGCGCCGGGCAATGCAACTTCGGCGCGGTCGCGAACCGAAACCGCGACAACATCGTGACGTTTGTTGAGAAGGCTGAGCGGCTTCTTGAATTCCGTCTCGATAAAATCAGATACGAGAAAGACCGTCGCCTTCTTGCGTATGACCTTGGCGAGATAGTCCAGAGCGGCGGCAATGTTAGTCTTCCTCCTGGGCATCTTGAAATAGAGCAGCTCGCGAATCAGCCTCAGCATGTGGCGGATTCCCTTCTTCGGCGGAATGTAAAGTTCGATCTGATCGGTGAAGATCAGCAAACCCACCTTGTCGTTGTTCTTGGCCGCGGCAAATGCAAGGACCGCACAGAACTCTGCGGCGAGTTCATTCTTCATCTTGTTGACGGTCCCGAAGTCGCCCGATGCGCTTAGATCGACGGCGAACATTACCGTCATCTCGCGTTCTTCGACGTAGCGTTTAATATACGGCTTGCCAGTGCGGGCGGTGACGTTCCAGTCGATAGTGCGAATGTCGTCGCCGGGCGTGTACTCACGGACCTCGTCGAACTGCATTCCCCGACCTTTAAAGACGCTCTCATACTGGCCTGCGAAGCTGGCGTCTACGGTCCGGGCCGTATAGATTTGAATCTGCCTGATCTTTTTTATTAGTTCTTTGGGAATCATGGCATCTCAAGACCAAATCTGCCGGGCCGCCTCTAAGGCACCTCGATGCTGTCAAAGATCGTCTTGATAATATCTTCGCTGGTCTTGTCTTCTGCTTCGGCTTCGTAGCTTACGATCACTCTGTGGCGCAAGACGTCAGGACCAATGCTCTTAACATCCTGCGGGGTGACGTAGCCTCGTTGCTGGATAAATGCGTGTGCTCGGGCGGCGACGGCGAGATAGATGGTCGCCCGGGGAGATGCGCCGTAGTTTATGAAGTCGGCCATCTCTATGCCGTATTTGTCGGGCTCTCTGGTCGCGCAGACTATATCGACAATGTAATCTTTGATCTTCTCGTCGATGTATATCTCATCGACCACACTTCTAACCTCGGAAATATCTTCGGGATTAACAACCGGGTTAATATCAAACTGGACATCCGTCGCCGCCATTCTGTCGAGAATCGTACGCTCCTCAGTCTTGTCGGGATAGTCAATCTTGAGCTTGAGCATGAACCGGTCCAACTGTGCTTCCGGCAGCGGATATGTCCCCTCCTGCTCGATCGGATTCTGCGTGGCGAGCACCAGAAACGGCCTGGGTACGGGGAAAGTTTCGTCGCCGATCGTGACCTGTTTTTCCTGCATCGCCTCCAGCAGGGCACTCTGGACCTTGGCCGGCGCCCTGTTCACCTCGTCCGCCAATATAATGTTGGCAAAAATCGGACCTTTGCGGGTCTGAAATTCCCCGTCGGATTGCCGATATATCTGTGTTCCGGTCAAATCGGCCGGCAGCAGGTCGGGGGTGAACTGAATTCGCTTGAAATCAGCGTTGATCGCCCGAGACAGAACCGTCACCGCCATAGTCTTGGCCAGACCCGGCACGCCCTCGAGCAGGATGTGGCCGTTGGAGAGCAGCCCGATCAGCATGCGCTCGAGCATATATCGCTGCCCGACGATTACCTTGTCCATTTCTGCGAAAAGCGATCTTACAAACTCGCTTTTTTCCTTAACCGCCTCTCCGATTTGCTTTACATCTGTCGCCATAAAGACATCTCCTTCAAATACTTGCCGCCAGCCGGGAGCATCCCGCAATTTGTGCCCGGCTAGACATATAGCCTTCTGTGTACACGTGTTGCGTAGATTTTTCTACGGCCTATCCCCCTAAAAGGTTCACATTATGCCAAAAAAATGGGCGAGATGCAAGCCCCACGGGGATTGTCTCTTGCGCCATTGAGCAAGGCGACTGGAAATGCCTTGCCTTGGAGCGAAGCTCTTGCATTGCTATGTCGGTTCTATCTCCGACGGGCTGTCGAGGTTCTCGGCGACGAGCACGTCCTCTGGCTCGGGCTGGTCCTTGGCGCGCTTGAAGGAGCCGTGCGACAGAGCGATCAGTGCCAGAGCCGCCATGAGAATTACACTGCCGACTCCTGTAAGAATCCAATTCTGTTGCTTGATGTAAGTCCCAATGTTCCAGATCATGGCCGAGACAGTTGTGATGGCGACAAACACCAGGGGAATGCTGATAAACCAATGCGGCGTCTTCCTTTTGACGAGATAGATCGTGACGGTGGCAAAGACCAGAGCCGCGAGCAGTTGGTTGGTCGTTCCGAACAACGGCCAGAGCAGTTGTCCTACGGACTGGCCCTCTTTGACCCCGGGCATCACGGCCAGCAGCAGTGCCACACTGGCGGCGATGCCGGCCCCGACGTATCCGTCCTTGAGGAAGGACATTCGATGTTGGCTGCCGAATTCCGCCAGAATATAGCGTCCCAGGCGGCAGGCCGAGTCGAGGGTGGTCAGGGCAAAGGCTACGATGATAAGCCCCATGAAAGTCTTGCCAAGGTTCTCGGGAATTCCGAGGTTCGAGATGAAATAGGCCGAGCCGTCAACAAAAGCGCCTACCTTTTGCCACAATCCCGCTGCGCTGCCCCAGGTCTCGTAATGCGCCATCCACGCATCTCTGGTCGCGAATCCCGCTGTACACGCTATAACGGCTCCCAACGCCAGCGCCGATTCGGCGGCCATGCCGCCGTAGCCCACGAACGCGGCGTCTTTTTCATTGGCGAGCTGCTTGGACGTCGTGCCGGAAGCCACCAGCGAATGAAAGCCGGTCAGCGCCCCACAGGCGATGGTGACAAACAGGAAAGGCCAGATAGGCGGAGCTCCCTCGACGGCGACTCGGACCGCCGGGGCGACGATCGTCGGACCGGTGACTATTATCCCCGCAAACAGCAGTCCAAGTCCCGCGTACAGCTTGAATGATTCGAGATAGTCCCGCGGTTGCAGCAGCAACCAGACTGGCAACACCGACGCGAGGAAGCTGTAGATGGCCAGCAGAATTATCCAGCCTCCCATCGCGTTGAATCCTAATTGGATTTCGGTTGACTTGAGCATGCCCTCTTCGGCCAATGCGTATGGATGGCCGGTACCCCACCAGACCGAGAGTAGCATCAGAATAATCCCCACGATGCTGGCGGGAGCGAGCCCGACCTTGGTCCGGTACATCAACAGCCCGATCCCCAGGGCGATCACCACCAGCGCGGCGGCGGGAAATACTACCTCGGGATACCGGATCAGCAGCCCGGCGATCAAGCGCAGGAAAATCGCCATCAGCAGGACGACGACAAAGAACATGATAACCATGTAGGCGGTGACAGCTTTCTTGCCGACGATGTCGCCGGCGATATCGCCGATCGATCTGGCCTTATGTCTCACCGAGAGCACCAGCGCGCTCATGTCGTGCACACAGCCCATCAGCACGGCGCCGAGGACCACCCACAACAGGGCGGGGACCCAGCCCCAGATCACTGCCAATGCGGGCCCGACGATGGGAGCCGCCCCAGCAATCGAGGCGAAATGATGACCGAACAGGACGTATCTGTTCGTCGGAACGAAGTCGATCCCGTCTTCCATTGTCCGCGATGGAACCGGCGCATTGGGATCGAGCTTGAAGATTCTCTTGGAGAGGTACCTCGCGTAGATGAAGTAGCCCAAAAGATAAATGACAAATCCGGCCGCGACGATGATGATAGCATTCATAGCACATCTCCAGGTAAGGGGCATTCTGATCGAGTCGCTACTTTTAGCGAACTTGCCGCCGGAGATTCTACAAGGCCGAGGGGCGGCTGTCAAGGAGAATAAGTCACTTGATAAGTCACTTGATGATAGGACTTTAGGAATGGTCTGCCAGGGGATATTCTACCTGTTGTGTTCGATCTGAAGCTGTGGAACCGCATAAGGCCCGTCCGGGAGCACGAGCGTTTCCTTTTCGGCGCGTTGCTGGGTTAGCCGGTCTATGGTTTGTTGCAGAATTCTGCGCGCAAAATTCACGTTGGACTCGCCTGTCAGCCGTTTGTTCTGAGCTGCCACATTAGTCTCGGGCAGTAAGTCCTCGCCGCAATCTTCAAGTTGCGGCGCACAAATGTAAATCTCCTTTGGCCCGGCCAGGCGGCGGTAGGCCTTTGACCACATCTGAACCTCCCACTGATCCGGCACGAAAGTCCAGTCCGGCTCCAGGATTCTTTCGAGAAAGCCCTCCGGTCCCAGGCGAATCGCCAGGCGAAGCATATCCTTATAGTTCGGATTGCCTACAGGGTCGGGATCGGTCAGATTGCCTAACAGGATGACCTTGCCGCTGGGCTTGGCGACGCGGGCCGCTTCGAAGACGGCTTTAACGCACTGATAGTGGTTAACGCCGACGTCACCCGCCGGGATAATCACCACGTCATACGGCCTGGTTACCGGAATCGTCGCATAGCTGCGAAGATGCTCCACGGCTGCCAGGTGGGCTTGTTCAAGTTCGCCCGCAAAAACTCCGGTGACTTCTCTTTTGTTGTCGATGGTCACGTTCACAATAAAGTCAACACCGGCCATCCTGGCGATGCGCAAAGCCTCCGCGTGACATGGATTGCCGTCCAGGACCAGATTTGTGGAACGTTCTTCGTTCAGTATGGAGGCCGAATGCAACCCGTAGGTTACGCCGCGGCCGCAGATGCCGGGACAGATAGCCTTTCGCCCGCCGGAAAATCCTGCCATAAAATGCGGCTCGACAAGTCCGGTGGCGATCTTCAGTTGAGCATCGAGATAATGGCGATTGACCGTCACTTCAGGTGTTCGATCGGTGCTGCCGATGGATCTGAGCATCGAATTGTCCGTCGAGACATGGTTAATGACCTCGATTCCGTCTCGAAAAGCGGACTCACCCAGCATGTCCCTAAGTTCCGGTTCGGCCATCGGCCTGTGAGTGCCGCAGGCGACGAGTATCTTGATGTCTTTTACTGAGCTTTGCTTGAGCGTCTCAACAATCGGAGCCAGAATACCCCCGGGACCGCTGTAGGGCACGGGCCTGGTATTGTCCGAGACCACGACAACGGCGTTGTCACAACCTCGTGCGAGCTCCGCCAGAGAAGCAGTCCCTGGAGGTTCACGCAGACAGTCGCGGACCGCAGCAGTTGGATCGGGCAGGGTCGCCACCTTCCCGGCCGACAGAACATCAGAGTTGCCGGGGACGTCTACTTCGATATGACCGCTGCCGAATTGCAGCGCGATAGTCTTGAATCTCATTTCTTCTTGGTTCCGTAATGGATAAAGACGATGGCGCCCATGCCGATCAGGACGGCAATCGCCGTCCCCGCGTTCAACACTCCAGTCTTGCCGAACCACACAATGCAATAGCCCACCGCCCCTGTGAGCAGGGCATAGTAAACAAAGGGCACCAGAGTCTTGCGGATCACGAGTCCCTCCTTGCCCAACAGTCCCACTACGGCTGACGCGGCGACGACATTGTGCACACAGATCATGTTCCCGGCTGCTCCTCCGACCGCTTGCAGCGCTACAACCCAGCTTGGATCGACGCCGATCCGCTGGCCCACGTCGAATTGGAACAGAGAGAACATCATATTGCTGATAGTATTGCTTCCCGCCACGAACGCGCCTATCCCGCCAATGAATGGAGCGAAGATGGGCCATGCCGAGCCTGCCAAGGCTGCAACGCCTTCGGCCAGTGCTATCGGCATCTTGGCGTACTCCGCGAGCCCTCCGTCGGTGTTGATAAACACCTGCACCATCGGAACGGTGAAAGCAAGGGCGCTCGATGCGGCCAGGCCGGCTTTGAGGGAGCTGGTCCAGGCTCGTTTGTAGCAAGCGAGGTCGATTCTGTGCATGAAGTACGTGATGAATGAGACGAGAATAAAGATCGTTCCCGGAAGATAGAGCGGCTGAAATTTCGAAGTAATGCCCGTGCCGAATATGTTCTCCCATGTCACCGTCCAGGATCTTACCCAGCCGGCCAGCGGCAGCGATTTCAAGCGAGTCAGGATCAGCAGCAATACCACAAGCAGGTAAGGCGCCCAGGCCTTCAACAGACTCATAGTGTTGTTGCTGTCGTTCTCACTGATTTCGATCTTGCCCGTCCAGTCCTTATCCCAGTTCTCCTTTCTTTCAAATTCCCAATGCTGATCGTCGCGCGGCATCAGAAAACCCTTGCGCGCGGCGGTTGTAACTATGACCAGGCCCACCAGGCCTCCCAGCAAAGACGGGAACTCCGGCCCCAGCGTAAAGGCTACGATCAGATAGGGTATGATCATCGACAGACTGGCGAAAATCGCGAATTTCCAGACAGCCAATCCCTCACGGAAGGATTTGTTCCTGCCGAAAAAACGCGTCATAAATGAAACGACTATCAGCGGTACCAGCACACCGGCGATTGAATGCAGCAGAGCCACCTTCCAGCCGATCATTGCCAAAAAGTCACTCCACTCGGCAAAGCCGTTTTGCAAAGCATAATCCGTTACGCTCTGTTCCGCCGTCAGGCCCGTGTTGACTCCGATGAGAATGGGAGTTCCCGCCGCTCCGAAGGATACAGGTGTGCTCTGAATAATCATCCCAGCCACTACCGCCGCCAGCGCCGGGAACCCCAGGCCGACCAAAAGCGGCACGCAGATCGCCGCCGGTGTGCCGAATCCCGCCGCCCCCTCCATCAGCGAGCCGAACAGCCATGCGATAATGATCACCTGAATGCGCCTGTCCGGCGTAATATCGGTAAAGCCCTTTCTGATGGCGCGTAGTCCTCCGCTTTCCTTCAGTGTGTTGAGCAGCAGAATCGCCCCGAAGATAATATAAAGCAAGGTGCCAGCAATGATCAGTCCGTTGATCGACGCAGCGACAACCTTCCAACCGGGTACCTTCCACACAAACAAGGCCAGCGCTGCGGCGACAAAATAGCAGATCGGCATCGCCCGGCTAGCCGGCCAGCGCAATGCCACAAGAAAGAATGCCACTGCCGCAATGGGCAGCAGCGCCAATACACACAATAGCCCTGTACTCATTCTCAACCTGTCAAAGAATCAATATATAGTATTTTCGCTGCGTTTCACGCATTGAGGCTTCTTTGTTCAGCCACCACGCGACAGAGAGCCTGCGTTCCCAATCGACCGAGCCCCTCGCCCCGGGCCTTGTTGAACAGCCCCTGGGCGAGCTCTATGCCGGATAGGGACAGTTCTGCTTCTTGAGCAAGTTCGGCTACAAGGCGAAGGTCCTTGCAGAGCAACTCGATCATGAAACCGGGATCGAGGTCATCGGCGACGATCTTGGGACCGAGGTTGGCAAGAGCCCAGGAGCCGCCGGCGCCGGAGGAGACGACGTCTACCATTGCGGCCGGATCAAGCCCGGCCTTTTTCGCAAGCAAGATTCCCTCGCAGCAGGCCAACATGTGCAGAGCGCAGAAGAGCTGGTTGCACGCCTTGGTGGTCTGTCCGGCGCCGACGGGGCCGACGCGAACGATCTTCGAGCCCAGGATTTCCAACAAGGCAAGACACTTCTGGAAAACCTGCTCGTCGCCTCCGACCATTATTGCCAGCGTTCCCTTCCGGGCGCCGACGTCACCTCCGGAAACGGGCGCGTCGAGATACTCCACTCCCTTGTCCTTGAGGCGCTCGGCAAACTGGCGCGTCGCGCTGGGTGATATCGTACTGTTGTCGACAACGATTAGCCCCGAGCGCGCCGACTGGCTTATCCCGTTCGATCCGAAGATAACCTGCTCAACGTCGGGCGTGTCCGGGACGTTGATGAACACAACCTCGGCATTCTCGGCCACCTCGGCGGGCGATGCGCAGACCGTCGCGCCCTGTGCCGACAGGGAATCACATTTGCCTAAAGTGCGATTGTGAACGTACAGGCTGTGGCCGGCCTTCAGCAAATTGCCGGCCATCGGCAGCCCCATGATGCCGATTCCGATATAGCCGATCTTCATGATACGATTCCACCTATTCTCAACTGGCAGCTACGGTTCAAGAATTCTGCATTTTTCAATCCTGCAATCATATAGAAATCCTCTGTGTATGGCAATGGATTGAATTCATGTGGGAACAATTGAAGTCTCGTCTCAACGAGAAATGAACAGGCTCACTCGGTGTTGTCACCGGCTAAGTCGCTTTGCTCGTATATCTGAGTGATCTGATAGAGCAACGCTTCGAGTTTCGAGAAGTATTCGTCCTCGGAATACTCTTGCTTTGAGTCGCGCAGCTTCATGACTGCAAGCTCGAGCTGATCCCGTTTTGACCTCAGATCGGGCGGCATCTTGCGCTCGACTTCGCTGTAGATCAGATGAAACTGGTGGGCCCGATATCCGTCGAGAGGCGCATCGTCCTGAGCCTTATTAACCGGGCGGATGCCCCGAAACCAATCGGCGCGGGTGCCCAAGCCGTCTCCGTTGTCATCGAGAAGTGCGTGCTCAGTGACCAGCCGTCCGGCGGCCAGGTAGAATTCATCGACCCGGCCTGAGGCGGTCAGAAATGCTTCGAGCAGAGAGGTCTGTCCGTCCTTGTCGAGGTCCGCCTCCGGCTCGGCGATTGCGCTGGCGAAGTACTGCCCGAACCGGGCGTAGTTTTGTTCGAAGCCGCTCTTGGTTGCGGTGATCACGACCCGTTGCGGCGCAGAAAGCTTGCTCAGATATGGAGCGCTTGAAGAGGCGCAGTTGATCACCACGACTGGCCTGAGCACAGGTCCGAGCCACTCGACCAGGACATCCGCCGAGACATCGGGGCCGCGAAGATTGAACTTCGCCGTTCTGCCGTCGAAGGTACCGTGCCCGATCAGCACCAGCCACAGTGCGGTGGAGATTTCTTTCGACTCGGCGGCCAGGGTTTCCTGCAGGATTGTACGATCGTCGGATTCGCTGCCTTCGTCCAAGCCGATTGTAACAAACCTCGCCTCGGCTCTTGAGCAGGCTTTTTCCCAGAGTCGGACCCACTGGCCAAATTGTGCTGCGTACTCCTCAGTGCCCGTCGCGCCGACGACAACAATTACGGTGGTCTTTGGTGTCTCTTGCTGCTCGGCACCGTGTGCCCGGATACATACCGCGGCGATTGCGAGCATGCCAACCAACAGCGCTGTTATCACCTCTACCTTCACGGCATTCCTTTCCAGCGGCGCAGGGCCCATTCGCCGGCGAAGCACATAAGGGCCAACAGGAAAACCGTGGGGCCAATACCTGCCAGATCCCATAGCGGTTTGATCTGTGTGGTTGTAATCGGAACGTCCCGGCTGGGCAGCTCGCGCGCAAAATCGTTCAATTCGTCAAGCTCCACCACACGTCCTCCGGTCCGGCCGGCTATTGTTTCGAGCAGCGGCCGGTTGGCTCTTATAGACCTGAATTCGCGAGCTTCGAGATCGGCAGCCCATCCGGTCTCGGCGTCGCCGATCTCGTTATCCTTTTCGTCGGTTACAACCGCCCGGGCGAAGTAGCCGCCGCTAAAGCGCGGGACATATGCGGCCTCGAACAGTCCGCTCTCGCCCGGTACCGCCTCGGCCCTGAGCCGAACGGTTTGGTCGTTGGGGTCACGAAGTTCGATGGAAACCGACACGTTGTCCATCGGCTCGAAATCCTTGTCGCGGACGTCAACTCTAAGCGCGACCGGCTGGTTTGCCTTGTCACGCTCGCGAGCGATCCGCAGCGACGTTCGACCGGGCACATCTGCGACCAGCCATCGGACCGTCTGTCTCCAGAACTTGTCCATGTCATCATGCATCTCGGCCTGCTTGAGACCCCAGCGCCACATGTCGCCGATAGTTATTGCTGCGGTTCGTCCGTTGCCGAACCGCTGTGCGACCAGAGCGGGAAACCGTTGCGTTTGCTCGCTGCCTGCCGTGGCGACCACTCTGGCGCCGGCCTTTATGGTCCGGACCCGGTTGAGTACCTCGAACGCAGGCATCTCCGAGAGCCTTTGTTGTTCATCCTGCTCATTGTCACGTAACCTCGCCCAGGGTTGGAGCCAGCCTTCGCGGGTCAGATTCAGACGGATCTGATCCGTCGTTTCGGCCTGGCCCATCCTATCTAGATAGACCGGCAGGATCCGGCCGATAGGCGTACGATGGAAGCCGCCCTCCCGGAAGGATTCCTTGCCGCCGAGCATCAGGAAACCGCCGCCGCGCTCGGCGACGAACCGATAAAGCAACTCCATCTGATCGTGCGAAAAGAATTCCGCTTCTACGTCGTCCAGAATGACCGCGTGGTAGCGAAACAACTTCTCTTCAGTCTTGGGAAAGCCGTCGCGCAATTCTGCTACGTCTTCCCAGCCGACAGGATACATGGGAATCAGCACGGGCTGATCATACTGCTCGGTTTGGTCCTCGTCCTTGTTGTCGAATCCTCGATAGAGAGGATTACTCCTGTCGCCCCTGCGTCCCCTCCAATCGAATTTGGGCTCTCGCCTGGCGACACGGAGCAGCCCGATCAACTGTACTTGCTCGTCTTCGCTGACTGCCCGGCGAAGAAACTTGTACTCCCAGTTCGGTCTGCCGGAGACGTATAGAATTCGGTACGGTCCCCGCCCGCGATCCACGACGACTGTTCGCTGATTGTTTGCCAGGGTCGCTTCCGGAGTTGTCACGGACTCTGCCTGTGATTCGTCCTTCGAGACCTCGGCAACTTTCAGGCGATAGAACAGGATGCCGCTTCTGTCCGGGCGCACGCGGAAACGAAACGTCTGTTTCTGGTCGTCCTTGGAAATCTGCCACTCCTGGCGCTCCACCATTGTACCCGAGTGCTCCACCAGGTTGATCTCTACAGTCTTGCCTGCATATCCCGACGCCTCGACGTTGGCCTGGACCAGCACGGGGGCATCCTCAAAAGATGTCTGGGTGACCGAGAGGTTCGTCAGGGCAATGTCCTTCTGAGGTTTGGCGCTGCCGATGACGACCGGATACACCGCAGGGACGCCGGCCAGATCGTAGAACTGCTCGGCCATGTCCGTAGCGTTTCCGTCGGTCATCAGCAGTACGCCGGCCAGAGGCTTGTCACGGTAGCGCTGGGCGACGGTTCGCAGGGCCATGCCGATTGCAGAGGCATTGCCATCGAAGTTGAGCTCGGAAAAATCCGTGGCTCTGCGAAGTCTGGAATCGAACACGTATTGACGAACCTGAAAGTTGTTGGCCAGAGTGCCGAGCCAGTCAGCCCTCTCGATATTCAGTGCAGCTCGGAGCATTTCTCCCCGGCTTTTCTCGGCGCCCTGGTCGCGAACGTTCATCCCGCCGCTGTTGTCGGCGATCACCACGAAAAGATTCGCGCCGCTCTTGGCGCGCCTGCCGCTCCACAAAGGTTCAATCAAACACAACACCAACATCAATATGCCCAGCAGTTTCAAACAAAAGGCGATCCAGTGGGCCGTGCTTTTCGCAGGCGCGCGGCGGTATGACCAGATCAACAGCAGAAGAGTTGCCGCCAAAACCGCTGCCGCCGGCCAGAGCCACCGGCTCGTCGGGATAAAGACTGATCCAAGAAAGATCATTGATCGCCGCCCCCCAGGTTTTCATAATACCTTCGCACCAACTCTGCAAAACGGCCGGGGACCGGATCGCGATCAATCGGCACCAGCGCCTCACGCGATTCGAGCTTGGCCAATTCCTCGTCGAGACGTCTGCTCAATTCGACCAGAGGCCTGGATATCTGCTCTCTGACCAGATCCCACTGAGGCTCCTTGCCGTGTCGTTTGAATTCCACTCGTATCGAGCGGGCGCGATCACGCACTCTCGCCGCTTCATTGCGCAGATCGCGCTGGCTGAGCATCTCTTCGACATCGCGCAGGCGGTCGGACCATTGCCTGAAGTCTTCGCCCGTGATCGGCCCCCTTGTGCCACCCCACTGGTCGGGCAATCTCTGACCACCGCCCCAGCCGCTTGGGTCGGCGCGCCCGTCGGCGTTTCTGTTGTTTGCCTGTCTCTGGCCGTCGCGCTGCGAACTTCGTTGCCCGTTGCCCTGGCGCTGAGAATCTGTCTGACGATTACCCCCGCCGCCCGCATTTGCGGATGCTGTGGCCTGCTGCGGCTGATTCGGATCCTGGCTGCCTTGGCGTCCGCCGCGTTGAGCGTTGGTACGTTGCTGCTGATCTGAGCTCGCAGGTTCGTTGGGGTCGCCGCCCCGACCTCCGCCCGCTCGGCGCCGAGCATCGGCTCGCCGCCGCTGATCCGTAGCTGGGGCCCCCGGCTCGTTGGAATCACCGCTCTGGCGCTGTCCGGCCCGGCCGGCACGTTCGGCTTCTTCATCTACCTGCCTGATCAGCTCATCAAGCTGTCTTTGTGCCGTGCGTATCGCTTCGGCTTCGTCGCCGAGGACGCTCTGGGCGGCCTCTTCGACACCTTTCCTGATTCCTTCGATGCCCTGTGCAGCCGGCTTCTCAACCTCCTGGGCCTGCCTTAGGAAGTTGCGTCTGAGCAACTCGCCGGCTACCTCGAGCGATCTGTCGATATCACCCGTGCTCTTCTGGCGCACCGTATCGTAGAGCTTTTTCGAAAGCAGCGGTTCGGATATCTCAGACTGCTCGCTCACTTCTTTCATTCTTTCGACAAGTTCTTCGGCGCTTTGTTTTTGCTCTTCGATCCGTTCGGCCAGATCCTTGCCTGCGCCGGAATCCACGAGTGTCTTTTGTTTCAAATCCAACTGTCGCTGGATCTCGTCGGTAATCTCTTTCTGACGCTCGTCGAGTTGCTGGGCTTGGTCGCGCATCTGGCGCATCTCTTGCTCGAACTGGCCCGAAGTCCTGCGTCTAAACTCGTCGCGCATCTGCTCAAGCTGACGTCCTGCGCGTGTAGTGGAAGTGACGGCCCTCGAAACCATCTCCTGCTCCAGCTCTTCGGCCGATTGGCGGATTCTCGACCGCGAGTCGGCAAGTTGTTCTCTCGCTTCGGACATGCGCTGGCGGTTCTGGGGTTCTTCCATTCGCCGCTGAAGCTCGTCCACGTCGCGCAGCGCTTCGAGCTGCTCTTCTCTGAGACGCTTGAGCTGGCGGCGAATCTCCTGCCTTTGCTCTTCGGTTTCGGCTTGCCTGAGTGCCGCCTGGAGTTCCTTGAGCTTGTTGCTCATTTCGTTCTGACGCCTGGCAAGCTCGCGAAGCCGGTTGAGAACCTGAAGATCCTCCCGCTGGGCCGTCTGCTGCTGACTCTGTGCCGACCGTTCGATCTCGTATCGATCTTCTTTTTGCCTGAGTTCCAGCTGCTGCAATTGTTGCTGGGATCGGGCCGAACGGCCGCTGTTGCTTCGACCCGAGCTTTGACGGCTGCGCCCGACCTGGTTGTCCTGTCGTTTGAGTTTGAGCAGCTCCTGGTAGGCCGCCTGCTCGGCGCTCAGCGCCGGTGTCAACTTTGTCGCCGCGGCCGATTCTATCGCTTCGCCGAGATGCTCCACCGATCTCTCCATGTGTTTCGACGCATCCTGCAGCGCCTGGGAAGCCGACGGATCCCGGGCTTCGGCCAACGCCGACTGCGCCTTCTGCAGCACATCAGCCTGCGATTGGAGGACCACGTCGACGTCTTCTTTTTGTTGCCGGTCCAGGCTGGCCGATTGAGCGGCCTGTCGCTTAATGTTCCAAGTGGCGCTGATGATCTGCTTCTGTAATTGTGCGAGCTGATCCTGCTGTTGGCCTTGTTGCTGTTGGCCTTGTTGCTGTTGGTTCTGACGCTGCTGGCTTTGGGAGGCCTCGCTTTCGCGGAATATCTCCTCGAAGTGGCGCACCTC
>LJTR01000032.1 GCA_001303465.1 Phycisphaerae bacterium SG8_4 | reverse complement strand
TCTCTGCCTGCGATCACTAACTTATCCATGCTATCAGCCCCCTCCCACAAACCGCACCAATTCGACGGCCTGGCCGCTGGACAACCTTGTCTGTGCAAAGCTCTGCCGCTCGACGATCTTGCCGTCGATTTCGGCTACCACCGTGGCCTGGTTAATTCCCAATTGCTCCAGAAGTTCGGTCAAGGTGTGCGGTATGCCGGCGGGAAATTCCCTGTCAGTACCGTTTATTCTAAGCATTGTCATTATCTTAACTTACCCCGAATTGATTGTCGATTGGACAATTTCGATTATTGGCTGTCAACTCGAAAATCGCAGACCTGTCCCTTCGGCACGCTCAGGGCAGGCTCTGAGCGAAGGCGAAGGATCGAAAATGGGCAATATCCTTCATTCCTTGCTTGTCACATAGATAGCCTGCTCGGCAAACAGGTTGGGTGCGAATCTCACCGGGCTCAGGCCCGTCTTTATCAAAGGAATCTTCTTTTCGACTTTGACGCCCAGCTTCTCACAAAACCGGTCAAAATCCTTCAATGATAAACAATGTATGTTGGGAGAGTTGCCCCAGTCAAACGGAAGCTGCTTGGTTACCGGCGCCTTGCCGCCAAAGAACAACTGAGTCCTGCAGCTCCAGTGGGCAAAGTTGGGGAAACTCACGATCACCTTTCTGCCTACCCGCAGCAACTCGGCGAACACTTTCTCAGGAACTTTCACCGTTTGCACCGTCTGGGACAATATGACGTAATCGTAGCTCTTGTCGGCGTACTGATCCAGACCCTGCTCGACGTCATGCTGTATGATGGATAATCCGCGGTCCACACATGCGCAGACGAGGTCCTGGTCGAGTTCGATGCCCTCACCTTTTATGTGCTTGTCGGCGGTAAGTCTCGCCAGGAGTTCGCCATCGCCGCAGCCGATGTCAAGAACGGAGCTGTTTGGCTCTATCAGCGATTCGATAACTTCATAATCGACACGGATGCGATTGGCTCGCTCGCAGGCACTTGCCCTTGCCCGGCCATTTTCTTTCTTCACATCCGGCCGATGAGTAGCGCTAAGGAAGCCCGAAATAAAGGCTCCAAGTGTTTCCGGCTCCAACAGGAACGCGTCATGGCCATACGGAGAAGCGATGTCGCAGAAACTCACGTCCTGGCTATTGGCGATCAGCGCGTCAACCATCGCTCTCGATTGGGCGGGCGTGAACAGCCAGTCACTTGCAAAGCTGATTACAAGGAATCTGCAACTGGTGCTGGCGAAGGCTTTCTTCAATGACCCGTAATGCTTGCCCAGGGCGAAGTAGTCAGCCGCCCTGGTTATGTAGAGATAGCTGTTGGCGTCGAACCGTTCGACGAAGCTCTGCCCTTGGTAATCCAGGTACGTCTCAACGGCGAACTCGGGATTAAAATCATAGCTGTAGTTCTCGGCATTTCGTAACTCTCGCCCGAACTTCTCTCGCATTCCCTGTTCCGAGAGGTACGTTATGTGTCCGATCATCCGCGCTATCGCCAGACCCCTGTCAGGGCCCTTTCCTTCGGCATATTGGCCCTCAGCAAAATTCGAATCAGCCAGGATCGCGTTTCGGCCCACCGCATCGAATGCTATCGACTGAGCTCCGAGGTGAGTCGTGGTCGCAATCGGTATCGCGGCTTTTACGAAGTCAGGGTAGGCAATTGCCCATTGCAGGACCTGCATTCCACCCACCGAGCCTCCTATAACGGCCAGAACATGCTCAATGCCGAGTCTGTCGAGAAGGAGCTTCTGAACCCTGACCATGTCGGCTACAGTTATCAACGGGAAATCCAGCCCGTACCGCTTTCCTGTCGCCGGGTTGACCGAGGAGGGGCCCGTTGTCCCGCGGCAGCCACCGAGGAAATTCGAACAAATCACGAAGTACTTGTTCGTGTCAATTCCCTTGCCGGGTCCCACCATGACCTCCCACCAGCCCGCTTTCTTATCGTCGGGGCGGCTATAGCCGGCTGCGTGAGCATCGCCGCTCAGTGCATGGCAGAGCAATACAACATTGTCGCCAGCCTCATTGAGTTGGCCGTAGGTTTCGTAAGCGACATCAATGGGGCCCAGAGTCTTGCCGCACTCCAGCGCCAGGGGTTTGTCGGCCTCAACTACCCGCATGGCCTGCGTTTGCACTATTCCAACAGAGTTTTCCGTACTTTCCTTCATTGCTGTGTTACTACTGAAATCACGAAGGCCCAGGCGAGTGTATCTTCAATACTTAGCCCGTCCAAATAGTAGCGTACTACACGATTTTGTCAACTTGTGTGCTCAAAAAATCGAAAAAAACGCCCCATGCAGGCGCTTTTCGGGCAAACGGAATATTTTTCACTTTTTTTTGAAAAAACCTGTTGACGGACGAACACTTCCCACCTATAGTAGTAATCCGATTGGTTTAGTGATATTAGGATGGCAGAATGAAGATGTCCAAGAAATGTCAATATGCACTCAAGGCCGTTTTCGAGCTAGCCTGGCGCAATACGGGCAGGCCGGTCAAAACGCACAGCATAGCGAATGCCCAATTGATGTCGCCTCGTTTTACTGAGATCATCCTCAATGAGCTCAAGCACGGCGGCTATGTCGAGTCGCGGCGGGGTAATAGCGGCGGGTACCTGCTCGCGAAAGACCCGGCCAATCTGACAGTCCGCGAAGTGATCGAGTACATCCAGGGGCCGATCTCGCTCGTGCCGGAGGCTGCGGAGGGCGTTCCGAACGCGGCCTTCCTGGGCAATGAGGCGTTCAAGGACCTTTGGGAGCAGGTAAATAAGGCTGTTTGTGAGGTTTGTGACGGCAGGACGTTTGCCGATCTGGTTCAATTTGAGCGTGCCGTCAGAGACAATGCCGCGGTTAACTACTGCATTTAGGCTAGGAGTAATAGGTAATGGAGTCACATTTTCGGAGCATAGCGAAGGCTATAACCTGGCGTGCCGGTGGAACCATCGTTACGTTTGCAGTTGCCTGGATTTTGACTGGAAGTGTTGAGTTGGCTGCACAGATTGGTGTTCTGGACACTGCGGTCAAGATCGGGGCTTTCTACGCGCATGAGAGAATGTGGAATCGATTGAGTTTTGGAAAACAGAAACAACCTGAGTATCAGATATAGGATTTTACTCGAATTTAGCGTCAGAAGGAGATCTAAGGTCATGTTAATAGAAGAAGTGACAGAGAATGTTGTGGGTCTGGTTGAGAGGCTCAATTTTGCAGAGAAGGTGGATCGTTCGCTCGAGCTGATAGATCGGGCATACAAGGAGTTTGGCGACGGTCTGGTCGTGGCCAACAGTCTGGGTAAGGATTCCGGCGTAGTTTGGGATCTTGCCAAGCGTGTGAGCGCTGATATTCGCGGCTTTGTTGTGACGACGAGGTTCAAGCCGCCCGAGACGAAGAAGTTCATGGCTGAAGAGGTCGCCCGATATCCAGAGTTGCAGGTCTTCAGCAATGACGCGGAGATTCCTGACAAGCTGTACGCGACGGATCCCGACAGGTGCTGTGAGATTCTCAAGGTCCAGCCGACTCGTGATGCGGTCAAGAAGATGGGGGTGAGCTGCTGGATAACGGGCCTGCGCTGCACGGAGGGCCGTACTCGTACGAATTACAAAGAGGTCGAAGAGCTGGATAAGGGATTGATCAAGCTCAATCCCATCCTGATCTGGTACGAGCGAGAGGTTTGGCAGTATCTTGCGTTGAACAAGGTTCCGGTAAACCCACTTTACCTTGAAGGCTACAGGTCTTTGGGGTGCGCTCCGTGCACGAAGATCGCCCAGGGTGTTGACGAGCGGGCGGGCAGATGGATCGGCACGAGCAAGTGCGGCGGTGAGTGCGGCATTCACACCAAGCCTTTATTGGATTACCAGATATAGGGAAGCGGCGGCGATGAAAGCGGATACTCTGGCCATACACGGAGGTTTTGCGGGCGATAGTGGCAGCGGTGCCTCGGCGGTGCCTATCTGCCAGACCGTTTCCTACGCCCACAATACCGCCCAGGCTCTTGCGGACGCCTTTGCAGGCAGATCTCCGGGCTATATCTATACCCGGATTGCCAATCCGACCACAACCGCCCTCGAGAGCCGGCTCACTGAGTTGGAGGATGGAATCGGCTGTGTCGCCACTTCCAGCGGTATGGCGGCCGTCGCGTCGGCTGTGATGGCCCTCGTAAAAGCTGGCGATGAAATAATTGCCGCGGCCGGAATATTTGGCGGAACGGTATCGCTGTTTGAAAACACGCTCAGAAGGTTTGGGGTAGTGACGAACTTTGTCGACGCGGCCGATACGAGCAACCTGCAAGATGCGCTTAATGAAAAGACGAAGCTGATCTTTATCGAGACGATAGGCAATCCACGGATGGATGTGCCCGACATACCAGCTATCGCCGAGCTTGCCCACAAGGCAGGGATCCCGTTGGTCGTAGACAATACCGTCACCACCCCTGTTGTTTTCAGACCGGGCAAGTTTGGCGCCGATATCGTGGTTCATTCGACCTCGAAGTTCATAAACGGCCACGGCACCGCAATAGGCGGGGCGATAATCGACGCGGGCAACTACAATTGGCGAGAGGGGCCGTTCGATCAGATCAGGAAGCTCTCGCAAAAAGTGGGCCAGTTGGCGTTCCTGTGGTATCTGCGGAATGTGATCTACCGTGACCTGGGCGGTTGTCCGGCCCCGATGAATTCTTTCTTGATGCTGCAGGGATTGGAGACTTTGCCGCCCAGGATGGCCAAACATTGTGAGAATGCAGAAAGGCTCGCCCAGTTTCTGCAGTCTCATCCGAACGTATCCTGGGTGAACTATCCGGGTCTAAAGACGAGTGAGTTCCACGATAGGGTCATTAAACTCTTCACCGGTCGCGCCGGCGGGTTGCTTACCTTCGGCTTGGGCGACAAGGAGAAGGCCTTCGAGTTCATAGATTCTCTCAGGCTGGGCAAGAACCTGGCCAACCTTGGCGATGCCAAGACCCTGGTGCTGCACCCGGCCTCGACCATATTTGGCGAATTCGACGCCCACGAGCTGGGATCGATGGGAGTTACCCCCGACATGGTCAGAGTCTCGGTGGGGATCGAGGATTTCGAGGACATAAAGGCTGATTTCGAGCAGGCGATAGAACGCGCTTTCAAGGAGAAAAAATGAATCTTGTAGTAAACGGTAAGAACACGGATATAAGCGACAGCATGACGGTAACTGAGCTTCTGGCCAAAGAGGACGTGAAGATGCCTCAGATGGTCTCGGTCGAACTTAATGGCCAGATTCTAAAGAGATCCGAGTTTGAGACGACCAGGCTCAAGGACGACGATAAGGTGGAATTCCTGTATTACATGGGAGGCGGCACGTGTCTCTAACCGACGAACAGATAGAAAGATACAGCCGGCACATAATCCTCCAGCAGGTCGGCGGCGCCGGCCAGGAGAAGCTGCTTGCTTCAAAGGTGCTTATCATAGGCGCAGGCGGCCTCGGCGCACCGGCGGGGCTTTATTTGGCCGCGGCGGGCGTCGGGACGATTGGAATTGTCGATGGTGACAATGTCGACTTGAGCAACCTGCAGAGGCAAATTATTCATCATACCGCCGACGTCGGCGCCGAGAAGATCAGATCCGCCGAGGCCAAGATCCTCGCGATTAATCCCGAGACCAGAGTAAGGACCTACAAACAATGGGCAAAGGCTGACAACATCCGGGAAATCATCAGGGACTATGATTTTGTAATCGACGGAACGGACAACTTTGCCGCCAAGTTTCTTGTCAACGATGCCTGCTATTTTGAGAAGGTGCCTTTTTCGCATGCCGGGATTCTTCGCTTCGACGGCCAGTTGATAACCGTGCTGCCCGGCGAGACAACCTGTTATCGTTGTATTTTTGGTGGCCCGCCGCCGGCCGATGCCGTTCCGTCCTGCTCGCAGGCGGGCGTGCTGGGCGTACTGGCCGGCGTGATCGGTTCCTTGCAGGCGACAGAGGCGATAAAGTACCTGCTTGGACTGGGCGATTTGCTGACAGGCGCCCTGCTGACGTATGACGCATTAAGCATGGATTTTCGAAAAGTAAGTCTGAACCGCAATCCGCAGTGTCCTCTTTGCGGCGACGATCCTAAAATTACTGAGTTGAAAGACGAACAGCAGATCCTCTGCGATCCTAAAAACTGCGAATGCTGAAATTGGAAATTCCGGGATACATATTTGAAGATATGCTCGAGCAGGCCAGAGCCGAGGCTCCGATCGAATGCTGCGGCATCCTGGCCGGTCGTAATGGCCGGGCCGAGAAGCTCTACAAGATGGCAAACGCCGAGCATCGCCGCGACCATTTTATGATGGAGCCCGAGCAGCAGTTCGAGGCGGTCAGGGATATTCGATCATCGTCTCTCGATATGTTGGCGATATATCACAGCCACCCCGAGACGCCCGCTCGGCCGTCAGCAGAGGACATCCGATTGGCGCTTACGCCGAATGTAGTGTACGTGATCCTTTCACTGCAGCCAAACAACGGCCCGGCAGTCAAAGGCTTTCAAATAGATGATGGTACGGTGACAAGCGTTTCCGTGAGAATTGTGGAAGATCAGCAATGACCGGATCAATAGAGCCGATTTTGCATATACCTAAGACTGTTCGAGAAGACACGCTCGCCTACCGGAGTAAGGTTGAGGAGTTTCTTTCAGGTCAGACGTCGGCCGTGGCGTTCAGGGCGTACCGCGTGCCGATGGGAGTTTACGAGCAAAGAGCCGCTGGCAAGTTCATGGTTCGCATACGTATCGGTGCCGGACTGGTTCTGCCATTTCAACTGGAGAAAATCGCCCAATTGAGCAAGGCACACGGCAACGGAATTGTTCATATTACAACCAGGCAGGACATTCAGATTCACCAGGTCGAGATCGGAGAGACTCCCGATGTCCTGGAGGGTCTGCTCGAAGTGGGTCTATCCTCGCGAGGCGGCGGCGGCAACACCGTTCGCAATGTCACCGCGTGTCCGCGGGCAGGGCTCTGCTCCGAGGAAGAGTTCGACGTTACCGGCCATTCGGTTGCGACGGCAGAATATCTTCTTGCCGACAGAGGTTCGTTCAATCTGCCGAGAAAATACAAGATCGTGTTCTCGGGCTGCTCGGCCGATTGCGCGTTTGCCTCGGTGGCTGACCTTGGCTTTTTTGCCCACCACAGAGACGGGGTCAAAGGCTTTGCGGTATATGCCGGAGGCGGGCTGGGTTCGAACCCGGCCGTAGCAGTCAAGATCGAGGATTTTGTAGAGGCCTCAGAGATCTTCGAAGTGGCCGAGGCGATAAAGAGATTGTTCGACAAGCACGGCGACCGCGCCAACAAGCACAAGGCGAGGTTGCGGTATGTCCTGGCCAGGGTGGGGGCCAGCGAATTCATAAGATTATATAAACAGGAACGAGCCATACTGAACGTCGAGGGACTGCCTTATGAGGCGCCGGAGATTCGTGATATCGCATCGGATTATCCGGCGCCAAAGGAGTCTGTTACGGTGCGTTTGCAGCTTAGGAACGGTGACATCTCCGCCGATGACCTGGCGACGGTGGGCCGGATCGCAGCTACGTACGGACAGGGACTTGTCAGAACAACCCAATTGCAGGACCTTCATATTACCGGCGTTGCGCCGGAGGATGTCGATAAGGTCAACGAAGAGCTGAAAAAGCTAAGCGTCGATGTCTTTGGTGACGGCGGTCCCAAGGTAGTTGCCTGTACGGGAGCTGCGACCTGCAAGCTGGGACTGTGTCTATCGCAAGGGCTCTCGGATGCGATCTCGAAGAAACTCAGTCAAGCCGGAGATTCCGATACGGTCATAAGAATCAGCGGCTGTCCCAACTCCTGCGCCAATCATTTTATCGCCAAAATAGGGTTCCAGGGTAAGGCCAAGAGAGTAGACGGCAGGCTGATGCCGTTCTACAATGTGCTGGCCGATGCAAGAACAGTTGAGGGCGATGCACGGTTGGCTGAAACGATAGGTGCCGTCCCGGCCAAACGAATCCCCGATTTGGTGGCCGAGGCTCTGAGCAACCCAAGCGTCGACAAAGAGTTGCTCAGAAGCCTGGCGGCAAAATATGGTGACATCTCCACCGAGTCGCTGCCTGATGATTTCTATTATGACTTCGGGTCGGATGAGCCTTTTTCGCTCGCCGGCCGAGGCCCCGGTGAGTGCGGCGCAGGTGTTATGGACGTTATCAAGCTGGATATCGACGAGGCGAAAGACGCCCTCAAGTCCGGCCAGACTGGCAGTAAAGATATCTATAGGGCGATCGTTGCCTCGGCGAGGGCACTTCTGGTCACTGTAGGTCTGGAGCCCAAGAAAGACAGAGAGATATTCACCGCCTTCGGTAGGCATTTGATCGAGCCGGGGTGGGTCAAATCTGCGACTGCTCAATTGCTCGATGACGCAATTGACTGGCGCATGGGCGACAGAGAATCTTTGGATGACCGCTTAGCCCAGGCTTGGGAACTCATCCGGCGGGTGGAAGAACTGTTCTTGTCACTCGATGCCGGCCTGAAATTCAAGATCGAACCGGCCGAGCGCAAAGTCACCCCTGAGGGGGCAGATGAGAAAGCGCACACGGCCGACTTGCGTGGCGTGGCGTGTCCTTTGAATTTCGTAAAGGCCAAGCTCGAGCTGGAGAAGATCGAAATCGGCTCCGTTCTCGAGTTGCTGCTCGATGAGGGAGAATCCGTCCGAAACGTCCCTGCGAGCTTTGGCGACCAGGGCCAGGAAGTTATTGAAGTGGAAGATGTCGGCGGCCACTTCCGTGTTAAGGTTCGCCGAAAGAGATGAGCTGTGATTATTCTGTGCCGTTGCGAGCGAAGCAGCGCCGATCGGGGGCAATCCGGCGAAGCCGCCCCGAGCACAGAGAGGGATCACAAGTGTTCCGACTGAGATCCTTCGTTTCACTCAGGACACCGGCAATCCGGCGGATTGTTTCGGCCTGAAGGGAGGTCTCGCAATGGCGCAGAAAGATCATGCAATGTGCGTTTGGTCAAGGATCGAGATCGGCGGACAGCAGTTTGGTGCCGAAAATTCTTGATAAGTAGGTAATAGATGGTATCGTTGCCGTAACTACCGACGATGCATTCGACTATATGAGTTCTTATGGCCCTTGTGTGAGGGATCAGGGGAGACCCTGAGAAGGAAGTACGAACGTTAGCAGGGCTGACAGCCCCTGCCCCATATTTCGAATAAGTGGGGAACACTATTTTTAGAGGACTTAGAAATGAAAATTGCGAAAGACATGACAGAGCTAATCGGCCGCACGCCGTTGGTTCAGCTTAACAGGGTCACCAAGGGCTGCAAGGCCACAGTGGTGGGCAAACTTGAGTATTTTAATCCGGTGAGCAATGTAAAGGACCGCATCGGAGTAAACATGGTGTTGGCCGCCGAGCGAGAGGGCAAAATCAAGCCGGGCATGACTTTGGTCGAGCCGACCAGCGGCAATACGGGCATCGCCCTTGCTTGGGTGGCCGCGGCCAGAGGCTATAAGCTGATTCTCACCATGCCGGAGTCCATGACGATCGAGCGAAGAAAGATACTGCAGTTCTTCGGGGCCCAGTTGGTGCTGACACCGGCCGAGCAGGGCATGACCGGCGCCATTAACAAGGCCAACGAGATTGTTGAAAGTACCGAAGGTGCTTTCATGCCCCAGCAGTTCAAGAACGCGGCCAATCCGCAGATCCACAGGGAAACTACAGCCGAAGAGGTCTGGGCCGATACCGACGGTGCCGTGGACATTTTCGTTGCCGGCGTTGGCACCGGCGGGACAATAACCGGCGTCGGCGAAGTGCTAAAGGAGCGGAAGCCTTCGGTCAGGATCGTAGCCGTTGAGCCTGCCGATTCGCCAGTACTCTCCGGAGGGAAGCCCGGCCCGCACATGATACAGGGCATCGGGGCCGGTTTCGTCCCGGACGTCCTGAACCGAGATGTCATCGACGAGGTCATGCAGATAGGCAATTCTGAGGCGTTTGATATGGCCAAACGCCTGGCCAAAGAAGAGGGCATCTTTACCGGGATTTCGGCCGGTGCAGCCGCGGCAGCCGCGCTCAAAATAGCCCAGAAAGAAGAAAACGCAGGCAAGCTAATTGTTGCCGTTCTCTGCGACACGGCCGAACGATATATCAGTACCGGCCTGTTTGGATAGAATCGAAAGCACCTTCATGGAGATGCTTGCTGATGGGTGAAGTTATCGGGTCGGATCTTCGTCTCGCAGTTGTGCAGTTATGCTCGTGGATAATGCTCATTACGGCGGTTTCGGGCGCAGCTTTGGGTGAGAACTGGACCGCATGGAGAGGGCCGCGCGGAGACGGCACAAGCCTGGAAAAGAATGTGCCTGTCAGATGGAGCGCGACGGAGAACGTTATGTGGAAAGCCCCCATCCCGGGCAAAGGCCATGCATCTCCAGTTGTGTTCGACGACCGCATCTTCGTCGTCACGGCCGCCGAAGAACTCGACCAACGCTTGCTGTTGTGTCTGGACCGCAAGAATGGCGGAGTACTCTGGAAGCGTGTCGTTCTCAAAGCGCCGCTTGAGAAGCTCCATACCCTCAACAGTCACGCGTCATCAACGCCTGCGACTGACGGTGAAAAGGTGTACGTCAGCTTTCTCGATCGCGATAAGATGTTTGTGGCCGCCTACGATTTCGACGGCAACGAGGTGTGGTCGGTTCGCCCGGGCGTGTTTTCGAGCAGGCACGGTTACTGTTCGAGTCCTGTACTCTGGAAGGACAAGGTCCTCGTCAACGGCGACCATGACGGGCCCGCCTATCTGACTGCCCTCCAGCGCGACACCGGCAAGACGATCTGGAAGACCCCCCGGCCCAACAGGACGCGCAGCTACTGTGCCCCGATAGTCCGCCATATCGACGGGCGAAACCAGATGATACTCTCTGGGAGCCTGTGCGTGGCCAGCTACGATCCGGACACCGGCAAACAACATTGGATAATAGACGGTCCCACCGAGCAGTATGTCGCATCGCTCGTATATAACGGCGAGTTGCTGTTTATGACATGCGGTTTTCCCGACCGTTTTGTCCAGGCGATCCGCCCGAACGGAAGCGGCAATGTCACCAAGACACATGTCGCCTGGCAGAGAGAGAAGGATTGCGCATATGTTCCCAGCCCAATCTCGATCGGGCCTTACTTTTTGGGGGTCTCTGACTCCGGCGCTGCAACTTGCTACGAGGCAGCCACAGGCAAGATCCTATGGCGAGAGCGTCTCGGCCCGCACTTCAGCGCCTCGCTGGTAACGGCAAATGGATTGGCGTACTTTCTGTCGGACAAAGGCGTGATGACTATTGTCAAGGCCGGGCCGAAATTCGAGGTTTTGGCGCGCAACGACATTGGCGAAGAGATGCGCGCCTCGCCGGCGATCAGTAACGGGCAGATGTTCCTGCGAGGTGTCAAGAACCTGTATTGCATAAGCAACTAAAAAGAACGGATCCGGAGCAATTGGAGCAATTGACTTTGTTCTCTTAAAGTCTCTCTCCAAATTTGCCCTGTTTAGGGTTTTAGAATTCACTGCTTTGTATTTCCGACTGAAGGCAGGTAGATTGGTTTTGTCTTGCATAATCGTAGCGGTCAAAGGCAAAAGCTGAAATAAGCAGTGAGTGCCTCAGAGCGCAGAGAGAGAATCATTAGTCAGTCATCAACGATCATTTGCAGGGCCGCCGAGTTCGCTTCAGAACGCAGAGATAGCCACCAACTCATACTTCGGCATTGGATGTTCCTTGTTCGATATTAGGTGTTCCAATACTCTCTGCTTGCGGTACGACTAAGGGCGAGAATAATCTCTTTGGAGCGGCGAGTTGAAGGTTTTGAAAAGAGGCTGAAAACGAGCACGGCAAAGCGAGACTCCGCAAGCAGAATGCCGCCAAGTCCTCCTCGTGCTCAGACCCTGCCATGAGGCTCGCTCAGACGGCAAGTTCAACGGCGTGCCTTATTACCTCGTTCTTCTGGGTCAAGACCAAGGCCGGTCACGCCGACGGAGTTCACCGACGACTCGCCGGTGAGTCGGTCGTGTATTGATCAGGCAGATCTCTTCTTATGGAGTCTCAGACAACACCGCCTTTATTCCAGCTCGAAGCGGCACCCGGCCTAACTTGAACGTCAGACTCTGAGATGTTCAGGGCCGGCCCTCCCTGCCGACCGGAAGCGCACCCGCTCGCAGAACGCGCCGCTAAGCCGACTGCTTACTTCAACTTCTTATGCTTTACATGTTTTTGATATGAAGGAGTTGTGCCGAAAAAACTCAAAGCGCTGTTGCTGCCAAATATATTATCCAGTATTTCTCCATAGTTTAAGAAATCATCGTTATAAACGTGTGCTCCGTCTGCTTTTTGCATTATCTTACAAATTCCGGGGTTGTTGTATTGTCCTGTCTCTTCATTTCTTGCCTTGATATTGCGTCTGCTCAGTAAGGCCAAGTCTTGAAGGTTTCCGGACTGCACATATCTCTCCTCTCCGGTGTCTGCGTCAATGATGGATTTGACTCCCAAAACATAAGGTACAAGTTCCAAGATGTTGTCGTCTTCATTGTATGTTCTTTGGGGCTCATGTACGTGTGTATCGTAATCAGCTGTTATCCCAAGATGCTTCCTGACTTTTAAGCCTCTAAATACTCTGTTAACTGCCTGTCTGTAGTTTAAGAAGTTCTTTTTGTGGCGGCGATGTCTTGTTTCAAATCGTGACATCAAATTAGCTAATTCCGGATTATTGTATTCTTTGGCTCTTATACTCTTGTATACAATATTGCCCCGGTGCAATAGAACCAGTCTGTCCGTCTTCTCCCTGGTTATTGTTACTGGTGTTCCTTCTTTATCAACAATGGGTTTTTCACCAAGAATATACTTGGCTAGTTCTTTGAGATCTTTTCTCTCTCTGTATAGTGGCCAACAATTCACGTGGCGATCATAATTTGCATTTATTCCAAGACGATTTTTTATTCCCTGATATGCCAGTACTCTGTCTACTGCTCCCCTGTAATCCAGATTACCGCAATCATCATAGTTGTCACTGTTGAATTCACGGAGCACTTCATAATGCTCAGGATTATTCAACTGTCTTGTTCTATTCTTACTCGTGACATTGTAGTAGCTCAACAAAGGCAGGTGCTTGAAATCTTCTATCCTTTGTCTCGAATGATTGCTACTATCTACGATGTGCTTGTCGCCCATCACACAGCTGAACAAGAATGTCAAACCTATTACCTCTGTTTCACGTGACCCTATAGTCAGTTGTTGCCTTATAAAGGACTCATATAGTAGTTCGTTGAATTGGGGAACGTCCCACCTCCTGTTGAACTTTTTGACTATTGAAGTTACAGACGTTATCATTTCGCCGTATCCAACCGGTGCCTGGAAAGTCCTGGCGGTGTGTTCAGCGACAGCCTTGTTTGTTCGGCTTTCCTTTCATAGCAGGGGCTAAGGACCATCGTCATCAGTGAACTTATCTCAAGGCGTATCATAGGGCCTTACTGTCAGAGTTCTCACCCAAAATCCGCCGAGGGCATACTTGCTACGTTTTGTCCCCCACAAGCGGCCAAACATCGTCTACCTGGAAATGCACAAGGTACTTATTTGAATCATCATAAAGGGCACAGATCTCCGGCTGTTTCCTTCTGAGCATTTCCACCAATGATGTGTTGGTTTCCTCCCGGATCTTGGTCAGATACAACCTTTTGCCGGTGTATCCTTCGCCTTGCTCTATGAACATGTAAGCAGCATGTGGATTGGATTTGAGGTTTTGGTGCGTCAATCGCTCCAGCATGACAAACGCGATGGTAGTTTCATCAATAACTTGAGGTTTAGCATAAATGGCAAGATCGACCATTCCGTCTGAATCAGCCGTGGCCAAAATGCCTCGACCTTGTACATTTTCAAAATAATCGGACAAACTCATTTCTAATCGCTCCCTGGGTTTAGCTGGTCTTCCTGATGACATTCTCTAACACTGGTGCATGCAGATACTTTAGTTTATTCCTGTTTGTAATGGCCTCTTTGACTGCAATAAACTTACCCTGTCAACATATCTGGTATACGGTGATATACTGAAGGCGGTTCAGTCTATTTGCTGAATCTCGTGAAACGTCTGTACCATCTGCAAGCCACATGTTGTCAACCGCCCGTTTGTTTGTCACTGATTATTCAGTATTGGCCTAGCTGGACCGCCAGCTCAGTCAATCTTGTGAGCCTCTGGGGTTTGACGTGGGGAGCGACGCTGCAGGCCGAGGACAGTATATATCCGCCGCCCGGCTTTCCGATCCTGATTCGCTCCTTCACAGCCTTCTCGAAGGTCTCGTCATCTGCGCCGAGCATCTCATTGACGGCATCCAGATTGCCTTTGAAAAAGAACCGCTCGCCGTACTTCGACTTTGCATCCTCCAGATTTACGGTCCCGAGCGGCGGCGGGTCCAACGTGTCAATTCCGTCAACGCTGGTTTCGCTCATGAGGTCCAGTCGGTCACCGATCGCACCGCATGTATGTACATAAGATTTCGAGCCGTGTTGGCGTATCGCTCTGTATATCCGCTCTTCATAAGGCGCGACAAATTCTTCGTACATGGCGCGGCTGATAAACCCCGCCCCGGCGAAAGCGGAACTCACAAGGATTGCGTCCGGTTTGCACGCGGCATAGACCTCAGTCTGAGCAAGGACGATTCTCGAAAAAACGTCCAAAGCCTCATGACACATGCGAGGATCGTCGACCAGAGCCATGAGTGCCTGTTCGTAGCCGAATAACTCCATGAGATGTGTAAATGGAGAGAAGACCTCGACGTGGATCGATATATCCGGTGCAAGCTGCTGGACCTGCTGTAGCGCACTTGTAAACCACGCAGGATAAGCGGCCGGCTCACACAGGTCGGCCCGAGGGTCGATGTCCCAGAGTTCGGGCGCATGCCACGTGTTCCACAGGTAACCGCCCAGCCTGTACGTCCCGGGCTCATCGATGTCGACCGATCTATAATCCGCAAGTTCCAAGGGCTTTCGCCCAGGCAGATATGTCTGCGGGTTGTCGTCCGGTGGAAACATGGTTTCCAATCCGCATTTCCAGTGGAGGTGCTCGTTGGCATCGATTCTCTGACAGGATTCGAGATTATCTTTCCAGTCGAGCGGTCTGCCTGGGAGGTTTACCAGGATGCCGTCGAATCCGTATCTATGCTGCAATTCGACCAAAGCCGCAGCGAAACTTTCGCTGGCGAACCATATTTCCGAGGGCTTGTCGCTGCAATTCAGAAAGTAGTGACCTAGTGCAAGCTGGCACATGACGGGAATGCGGTCGGGCTCATCATGGTTCATTGCCGCTGCGATTCGTTGTTTTGGATTCATGCCTGCGCCTTATGAATCTATTGAGGTATGAAAGCCAATGAAGTTTGCACGGCAAAACCGCAGGTGCAACCCGAGCTGCTTTCAGGGATAAGGGCAAGGCCGCCGGCAGGGATGATATTTATCCAGCATCCCTGTCGGGTGCTGCTGGTGAGTCGCTGAGGTCCGCCGTCCGGCCCCAGGTCGTACATCCAGGGGTTACTGCCTCGCCAGAACAGCGCCTGAGCCGAGGCCGATACGCCGCCGCAGCCGTGTCCGCGCCGGTCGAATTCCCATCCTTCGATTCTCTCGCCGTTTTTCAAGTTGTACGCGTACGGCCACGCATAGACCGTATCGTCAATAATCGTTGGGTGGCGGTTGTATTCGCCATGCTCACCATCTGTGTTGAGGTTGGTGCCATGGTCCGCCTTCCATCGGAACTGGCCGGAATCGGCATCAAAAGCACGATAGTAATAGTGTACGATACCTTGGACAAGGCGAGAACCGCTAAGTAGAAGAATGTCTTTGGCGTAGTTCAAATACACTGGTTCCTCGAAGTCAGTTACATCGATTTTGTTCTTGAAGATCACCTTGCCGGTTCGCGTGTCCAGAGCGACGAGGTGCTGATCGCCTCCGTCGAACAATGTCTTGATCGGCATGCGTCCGAGTTTGTCCGATAGTGCCTTGAGGCTGTTCGTCTCCACAAAGTACATTCGTCCGCCGCCGATGCTAATCGTCGTGTTGATTACCAGCCCATCCTGATAGTCCCACAGCAGTCTCTGGCTCTTCTTGTCAAATGCGAAGATGTAATCACTGACAACCACTTTCATGTCCTGATTCCACAGGACGTCGTCAGCCTCATAGCTGGTCTCTGTGTAGGAAGCCCCTTTCCTGCGACCGCTTCCGAACAGAGTCTCGCCCGAGTAAGCGATGTAGCCCCACTCGCGGGGCTCAGACTCGATAAGCTGCGGCATTTCATACGTAACGGCGGACTGCCCCGTACTGACATGAAAGCCAAGGCATTTGTCCTGGGCCGCCACATATAGAAAACGGTCGTCGACGACCATATTGCTGGAATCAAGAAACACACCGAGCCGCCGTGAGTTGGGTATCTCGATTCTCCACTCGATCGTACCGTTGTAGGCGTCCAGGGCAAAGACTACACAATCGCCAGGAACGAACAAACGGCCGTCCTTGTACAGGGGGGGGACGTTGCGGTGATGGC
>LJTR01000435.1 GCA_001303465.1 Phycisphaerae bacterium SG8_4 | reverse complement strand
TAGACATGGGCAAGTATCGCCTCTCAGGCGAACTTGCCGAAAGCGGTCAGATATCTATCAAGGACGACAAAGTCGCAGCGTCCGGCTCGGCACAGATCAAGAACCTTAGCTTGAGTTCGCAAGACGCCCCAAGCGTCTCCGAGCCGCTGGCCAACATAGATTTTGTCGTTGACGTCAATACAAAAGACAACTTCGTGGCTGTCGATTCGATCAAGGCCAGCGCAAGTTTCGGCCGGATCAGTGTTGAGGAGGGCGTCGTGCCTCTGAATAAGGAATCGGCAAAGCCCTTGCACGCTACCGTATCGGCAAATAGTGTCGATCTCGAAAAGCTCCTTCCGTTCGGTGTCCTGTTCGGGTTCTTGCCGAAGGAGATGCAGTTGACGGGAATAGCCGATTCGACGTTATCGGTTGACGCCGATAAGAGTGTCTACACAATCGCAACCGACTCGACAAGAATCGATGGGTTGAGACTAATCTACCCCGGGCAGGAAAAGCCTTTCGAGCCAAACGAAGTGACGCTCGCATTCCAAGCGCAAGTCGACCCCAATAAAAAGGCGATTAATGTCAGGACCCTGCAGTTGGACAGCCCGCAGATAAAGATCCGAAAGGGCGAATTCAGCCGGCTCACCGAGGGCGACAAGACGATGCTGGCCGGCAAGGCGGAACTCGAATACGACTGGTCGGCGGTCAGCGCCGTGGCAGCGCCGTATTTGCCGGAAGGCCTGGCGCTGGAAGGCAAGAGGCAGGACATCATCAATTTTCACAGTGAATACCCGGTGGCTGAACCGAACAAGCTGGTGCCAAACCTCAGTGCTCAGGCCGCCCTGGGTTTTGAAAAGGCCGCTTACATGGGACTGCAATTCGGGCCCACCGATGTTGAGATCCAGGTTCAGAACGGACTGCTTAAGATCGCACCATTTGTTACGACCGTCAACGAAGGTCAATTCAGCTTTGCCGGCGAGGCCGACTTCAAACAGGAGCCCGCGCTCTTCAAAGCCGCCGAGCCGATGCAGATGATAAAAGGTGTCAAGATCAACGACGAGACTACGGGAAAGCTCTTAAAATATGTCAATCCAATATTTGCAAACGTGGTCAATGTAACAGGTATAGCAGATCTTAGCTGCGAACAACTGCTAATACCCCTCAAGACAGAGGCAAAAAACGAAACGGTGATCATCGGCACGATTTCGATGAAGCAGGTGCGCTTGCAGGCTTCAAATCTGCTGGGCCAAATCCTTACAACCAGCGGCGGTGACCCCCGCGGCACAGATATCACCATCCAACCGACGAGGTTTGTTTTACAGGAGGGTTTTCTGCGATACGAAGACATGCAGGTGGATATAGGCGATAACCCGGTCAACTTCAAGGGGGCGATCGGTCTGGATAAGAGCCTGGATATGACGGTGACCTTGCCCTATACTAGCGGCGGCAGAACGGCGCGAGTCGGCAGAGATACTCGCGGCAGAAGGATTACATTGCCGCTAAAAGGTACTGTTGACAAACCCGAACTCGATATGGGCAAACTGCTCGAAGAGCAGCTCAAGGGACAGCTGGAGAACCAACTGCAGAAGGCCCTGGAAGATTTGTTGAAGTGACATGTGCTTGTTTCTCGATGCTGGATGCTCCGTTGTCGTATCTCATTGCTCGTTGAGAATCGAGATACGAGACACGAGCTCCGAGATGGCTGAAAGGGGATAGAGATGCTGAAGCTCAATGAGCTCTTGTCAACACCAAGCACGCAGCTCGGCAAGGCAAGTCGCTTTGTCGTTTTTCAAATCAAGCTGTGGTCACATTGCGCCCGGCTCTTGAAGAAGAACCGCTCCGGCCAGCAGGCCGCCGCCCTGTCGTATCACACGGTCTTCGGGATTGTGCCGCTGGCCATCGTGACACTTCTCATATTTCAGTCTTTTCCCCGCTATGGTGAGATCGGCGAGAAGATGAAGAACTTCGTCTATCGCGAGGCCAATTTTTCAGCATTTGAAGATCCGGCTCCCGACGGGGATGATACCGAGCAAAGCAAGCCGCTCACCGCTCACATAGATGAAATAGTCGCAAGGTTCTTCGCCGAGACAAACAAGGGGCAGATCGGGCTGTTCAGTGTGCTGATCGTGATCTGGGCTGCCCTGTCTCTTCTGGGGACGATCGAGAAATCGTTCAACAATATCTGGCACGTCGCGGCGGGCAGGAATTTTCTGCATCGCATCATCAGCTATTGGGCCCTGCTTACTCTCGGGCCGCTGCTCGTGGGCGTCGGCATATACCTGGTCACAAAACGCGAAACCGTCTTTCCAGAGATTACGCCATCGGTGTTGTCCTACGGCGTAGCCGTCGTTGCCTTCTTTTTGCTTTACTTTGTTCTGCCGAACACAAAGGTCAACGCCAAAGCAGCCATCTGGGGTGCGGTGGTTGCGGCTCTGGTCTGGGTGGCGGCCAAGAACATCTTCGGATTCTGTATCACGGAACTCAAGCTGTACCGCACCGTCTATGGCGTGATGGCTTTGATCCCTATGACGGTGCTCTGGATCTATATCACCTGGCTCATAGTCCTGTTCGGTCTGCAGTTGACATTCACCACCCAGCACCTGAAGACCCTCGACGCCGCCGAGATCGCTGCGGCCAAGGAGACGCAGGAATGTTTCATCGCCAACGATCTTACCTTGATCAACGTTGTCAGAGAAATAGCCGCGGCGTTCGAGACTAATCACGGGCCGGTCCCGCCGGAGGATATATGCGGCAAGCTGGATATCCCCGCAGAGTTCGGGGAGAAGATTCTCGATCACCTTGTCAACTGCGGACTCATAGTCAGAACATCCCACCCCGCGCTTGGGTACTTGCCCGCGAGGGACCCGGCTAACATCAGATTGTCCGATATCGCCGAGGCTGTATCGGTGGTGGGTATCGCCCAGTCAACAACCGAATGGGCGCCAAGCCTCAAGCAGATTGCCCAATCCCAACGCAGGCTCCTGGCACGGCACACCGTGAAGAAGACCTTGAATTTCGAACAGGATGCCCCTCCGCCGACCGACGAGTCGCAAGAGCCAGTCCCATCAGAAGTGCTCGGCTAGCGCTGCCACGGCTTTGTAAGCGAAGCACAGCCCAAAGACGAACATCGCCGCCCCGCATATCGCCAGCACAATCCGCTGTAGGCGCCGTCCAAGCAGCATCGAGCCTTTGAAACTCGCCCAGGACAGGGCAGAGAGCCAGATAAAATCACACAGCCAGTGGACTATTGCGAACAACACAAAGGCCCAGATTCCGAGTTTGGTGGCGGTTGTTGCCAGAGCCAGGCCTATCGTTGCCCACCAGAGCAGAAAATATGGGTTTGTGGCCGACAGCAGCACGCCGGTCAGCAGGGGCGCGCTGCCGGAAAACTTGGCTTCCATTTCTTGTGCCGAGCGAAGACTAGACAGCATCTGAAAGGCCATCATGAGCAGAAACGCTCCACCGGCCAGGCCGATTACGATCTGCGCGGCAGGTAATTTCAGTATCCTGCCCGGCCCAATTACAATCAGAACGATCAGAGGAAACTCGACGATCCCGTGCCCGAGTGCGATAAGCGCGCCGGCATAGCGCAACTTCGCTCCGGTCGCAATCGCCGCTGCCGTCACCGGACCCGGCGCCATCACCCCCGAGAGCGAAATCACAAGCACCTCGAATAGGAACAAGAGTAACGTCATCACGGTGTCAGATTACTCGCCGATGATCTTTACGAGAAGTCTCTTCTTGCGCTTGCCGTCGAACTCGTAGTAGAAGATATGTTCCCAGGGTCCGAGATGGAGGGCACCGTCAGTGATTGCGACCACGACCTCGCGGCCCATCACCTGGCGCTTCATATGGGCGTCGGCATTGTCTTCGTAGCCGTTGTGCCGGTACTGGCTGTGAGGTTCTTCAGGCGCCAGCTTCTCGAGCCAGATCTCGTAGTCTTGATGCAACCCGGATTCGTTGTCGTTGATGAATACCGACGCGGTTATGTGCATTGCGTTAACGAGGACAAGGCCTTCACGGATTCCGCTTTCGGCGACGAGTCTTTCGACTTCGTTGTGAATCGATATGATGGCCCGGCGCTGCGGCACGTTCATCCAGATTTCTTTCGTCAGTGTCTTCATGGAAACCCCATGTTTGATTACCCCCGCGAGGACTCCGGCGTCAGGTTATCGGCGCGTAGATTTCCGTCAGAATCTCCTCAGGCGCAACCTGCCTCGGGTCGTTCAGGTAGACTTCTCTGGTTGGTCCGGCGACCTTCTTGTGGTTGGCTGCGATCCATTCGAACAGTTTCTTGTACGTCGGCGCACATTTCTCATAAGGCCCTTTGTGTACAATCTTCGCCATCTGCCCGCCGGGCAGCTCGTAGCACGTGATATCGCCCTGGCCGTCGACCACGTTGGAAACGGGGATGACCACCTCCACGTCGGCGCTCGCTTCCTCGTTCGCCTTCAATGCCTGCCTGGGCGTTTCATGACAGACAAACATGGGTCGGCCCTTTATCCCGGCGCCGCTTGCCTGGGCGTACTGGCACACCTCTGCGATCATCAGGCGGATCTGAGCATACGTGCCGCGCCTCCACACGCCCACAACTATTTGCGGCTCTACTTCAGTCACGCACACCTCACTCATGGCACAGCCTCCGACAAGACATAAAAGAACGTTATTGTGCGCACATTTTCGCCAGCGGACTGACTGCTTCTATTGTAACACGTTTCGCCCTATGCACAACCAGCATCCTGTGAATTCACCCATCGCCCTGAATATTTAGTTGGCTCAACGTCGGAAGTCTGAAATCTCGGAAGCAACGCACTCGGGTTTCAAACAGGACGGTTCATGGGCTTATAGTTGCCGAGAGGCGTCATTCAGAAGCGTTCGGGGAATCTTTTCCACGAATTCCTTCTTGATCTCAATATAGCCCGCGGTTTCGAGCTTGCTCAAATGCGAAGACAGATTGCCTCGCGTCAGGGCCGTCTGGTTCATGAGAAATAGAAAGTCCGCGCTCTCGACCACCGAGAGGTACGCCAGGATCAACAGCCTGGCCGGCTCGTGAATCACACGGTCGATTTCGGCAAGCGGCTGGAGGCCTTCCTTGTCTATTTCATTTCTTGCCAAGATCGGCCTCCTCTGCTGCTCTGGGATATCTGCGTAAGAAACTGACCAGAAGGACCGCCCCTATCGCCAGCATGACAATCGCCGGAACGGCAAATGCAACGGGACTGAGATTCACGCCCGCAAAGGCTCTAATAGCCCTGTCAACCGGGACCGGCAGGGCGAACAACACTCCGTATCCGTGCAGGCGGGGGCAATCCAGATAGTGGGCCAAAAGGCTGAAGACGGCTATTGCATTGACCGCCCAGGCCAGCGGCATAAAATCGATCAGTCTTGGCCTGCCAGCCTGTGTGCTGTAAATCAACTGGGAAGCAACCAGGAATGCCACGGCCCCGACGACAGCCGAGCCTAACAGAACTAAGTGAGATTTCCTTACCTTTGCCTTGCGCTGCCGGCCGAACTTGACAAAGCCTATTCGCGGCACCGTTACGTACTTCTTGCCGGCAATGAAGAAGGCGACCGCCGCGCCCTGCAACACAATCAGTACGATCATCTGCCGGCCCTCCGCCATGCCTCTGTTCGAAAGCAGTGCAACGACGGCGAGGGTCAGCAGTGTGGATCCGAGAAAGAGATCCCATATGCCGTCCTGAAAAGTGGATCTGTACGCTTTCTTTTCGATATCTGTAAGGTTAATTCTCA
>LJTR01000434.1 GCA_001303465.1 Phycisphaerae bacterium SG8_4 | reverse complement strand
GGGGAGACGCATCAAATGCCCCTGAGCCGATGTACGTAATCCTCAACGGCAGCGCCGTCGTCTATCATGACGATCCCGCTGCGGCGCAAATAAATACGTGGACCGAGTGGACCATCGATCTGCAGGAGTTCGCAAGCCAGGGCGTTGACCTTACCAATGTCAATTCGATCAGCATCGGTTTAGGCGACAAGAACAACGCCCAGGGTGGAGGCTCGGGTAAGATACTCCTTGACCACATCGCATTGTATCGGCCACCGCCGCCGCCAGTGGGGCACTGGAAGCTTGATGATGGCCAAGGGACTGTAGCGGTTGATTCGTCCGGCAGTGGCAATGACGGCGCTATCAGCAACCCTAATGGAGGTCTGGGACCGGACGGCTCGGTTTGGGTCGACGATCCCGAACGCGGCACCGTTATTAGTTTTAACGGCACGGCAGCCGGTGCCTTTGTTCGGGCCGGCGAGATTCCTCAGATGACACTGACCAACGACTTTACCTGGGCCTTTTGGGCGAAACACAGCGATGAAAACACGGCGGACAATGATATTATTCTCGGTAATCGGATGGACGAGAATGCCGTCGATTTTGTGCCGCGTCAGTTCATCAAGTTCACTCCGACGAAATTCGAGTGGCACATGAACGGCAACGGCGACGACAACCTGGAATATGACGACATTGTCGCCGATGTCTGGCTCCACCATGCTGTGGTGAAAACTGCAGATCGGTTGACCTATTACCGCAACGGCATTGAGGCCAGCTCAGGGACGTTCACACAACCCCTGGACGTTCCTCAGCCGCTTTTCTTCGGCGGTGACAACGAAGGTCTCGAAGGAGAGAACTGGAGCGGATACATGAGCGATGTGCGCATCTACGACAGGGCTTTGACTGCGGCTGAGGTCCTTGAGCTTGCGAGTCAATAACACAGACATTTTGCGCTGTTTTGAAGAACCGGTTGCTCGGTGAGCAACTCAAGGATTTGGACCATTTTGGGGCCTATACCAATCGATTTGGCAGGCCCCTTTTTTTCTGACGAGCGTTGATCTCACCTGTGCCGGGAGTCTCGACGCGGTGACAGCTTCTGAGAGCCCAGCCCTTGGAATCAGGCAATGAGTTCTGTTGCCGTTCAATGCCGTGCACAAAGACATTTGCTTATGTGGTTCTTGAATTTGTCCTTGACTGCGCGGCGGCTAATTTGGTACAAATATTAGGAAAGGTCTGTACGTCTCCGGCTCTCCGGTGCGTGGATTCTTCCTGTTTTTGGGAATTCTTGACAAAAGCACAGGACAAGGGGGTATGAGGGCAACTGAAAGAGGCCGGAGTTACACGCGTATGAGATAGCGTTCCGGCTCTATCACTGACTATCGGTTCATTAGGGAAGGAGGCAGCCTCGGAGTCACAGCAAAGCAGTTCTGCACGCAATAGAACGAATCTTGCGAAAGTGCGAGCAATTGTCAATTGTCATTTTTTAAGGAAGACTATCATGTGTAAGAGAATTGTTTGTCTGGTCTTGTTGGTTTTGATGACGAGTTCCATAAGCAATGCTGCAGACGTCCATTGGAGGGGCGGCAGCGGCAACAACCTTTGGACCACGCCGGGCAACTGGGAATTCAATAAAGTCCCTGCAATTGGCGACAATGTATTTGTGAATATGCCAGAAGCAAGAGCACCAAATGGCCCGCTTATTCAGGATGGGATGGAGCTGAAGATTAATGGCCTCTCCTGTGAAGTGGCTGGCGAGCCCACGATGACCATGACGGGCGGCACGCTTGAAATAACAGATTACATCTGGTGGGGGGATGATAACAACAGCCACGGCATATTTAACATGAGCGGCGGCACCATAACGGTCGGCAATGAATTCGAACTCGGATGGGGTGGCGGCACGGGCACCTGGACAATGACTGGCGGCGAGGTCACGTGCGGTGAGCTGATCATTCCGACCGGCAGCGGAGCCGCGGGGGAACTGTTCCTGCACGGCGGCACGGTTAACGTTGGCTCGCAGGGGCTCGATATGACAGAAGTCGGCATGATAGACGTCGGCGACGGCACGTTGGTGTTGGACGGCGACGTGACCGCAACGGTACAGGGTTACATTGACAGCGGCCTGATCACCGCCTATGGCGGGGGTGGCCGTGTCATACTGGACTTCGACCGCACAAATCCCGGCAAGACCACGCTGGCGGCCGCGTGGACCGGAGTGGCCTACAATCCCAACCCTAAGGACGGCGCCTACCATCCGGACACATGGGCGAACATCAGTTGGTCGGCGGATGAAGCAGCGGTATCGCACGATGTGTACTTCGGCGATGATTTCGAAGATGTCGACAACGGCACGGGCGACACATTCCGGGGCAACCAGGGTGAAACATTCTACGTTGTCGGCTTTCCTGGATTTCCCTATCCGGAGGGCCTTGTTCCGGGGACTACCTACTATTGGCGCATCGACGAAGTCGAGGCCGACGGCACCGTACACAAGGGCGATGTATGGAGCTTCGTCGTACCGCCCAAGATCGCATACGAGCCCGACCCAGCCGACGGGGCCGAATTCGTGGATCCGAACGCCGAGCTGAGTTGGACGCCGGGCTACGGTGCAAAACTGCACACCGTGTACTTTGGCACAGATTATGACGAGGTGAGCAACGCCACCGGAGGCGCACCGCAGGGAACCGCGACCTACAGTCCCTCCGGTCCTCTCGACCGAGAAAAGGTCTACTACTGGCGCGTCGATGAGTTTGATGCAATGAGCACGCATACGGGCAAAGTCTGGGCGTTCTCGACCCCGGGCGCCGTGGGCAGCCCCGACCCGGCCAATGGTGCCGCGGGTGTGCAGATGACGGCCACACTGAGCTGGACGCCCGGAGAAACGGCGACCTCGAGCGAGGTTTACCTGGGCACGGACAAAGACGCAGTGCGCAATGCCACCTCAGCTTCGCCCGAGTACAAGGGCAGCAGGGCGGCGGGCTCCGAGAGTCTTGATCCCGGCAAGCTTGACTGGCATTCGACCTACTACTGGCGTGTCGATGGGATCGGCGCGGCCGGCTCGGTGAAGGGCAATGTCTGGAGCTTCGAGACCGCCGATTTTATCACTGTAGACGATTTCGAATCCTACAATGACCTTGCCGAAGACGATCCCGACAGTAACCGGATATACCTGACATGGATAGACGGTTTTGAAACGACGACAAACGGAGCTGTGGTTGGCTATGCGGAGCTGCCACTGACCGAGCATGGCAACGTTCATGGCGGTCTCACGTCGATGCCGTACTCGTACGATAACAACGGCAAATACTCCGAGGCGAACATGAGGCTTCTCTACCCGCGCGACTGGACCCAAGAGGGTGTCGGCGTTCTGTCTCTGTGGTTCAACGGCAACGCATCCAACGATCCTGAAGCTATGTATGTAGTCCTCAACGGCACTGCTGTAGTCTATCACGATGATCCGGCCGCGACTCAGGCAGCCACGTGGACTAGATGGACCATCGATCTGGAACAGTTCGCATCCCAGGGGGTGGACCTTACCAATGTCGACTCGATCGGCATCGGTTTCGGCGACAAGAACAACGTCCAGGCCGGAGGATCCGGCAAGATGCTCTTCGACGACATCGCGTTGTATCGCCCGGCTGTCACGGCAGTCGTCGGTACGCTTGCCGGCCTGGCAGATGTCACCGTCGCCGACGACGCGATAGTCAGCTTCAGGTATGAGGGGACTGAGTACGTTGTGGCCGATGGAGATCTTATGCTGGGTACAACGACACGGTGGTATATCGATCCAGTCACCGGCGCTGAGACCTTATGGGCCGACGGAGATCCTGCTCCTGCGGCGACCGTGAGTGGAACATCGAATCCGAAGAGCGGCGATGTCGGTTCAAACGCCGACAACTTCTTCTTCAGCATCCCTGGAGACGCCGACAACATCTCATCTATCGACGGCATTGATTTTCAGCAGACGGTCTTCCCCTCCCTGTCTGACACGTTCTTCGTTTTCGAGCGGGGCGGCAACGACGCCGGGACGTTCCAGGCGATTCTTGCCGACGGCTCGGTTGGAGAGCCGGTCGAATTTGCCAAGGCTGCGGATGGTGGTCCCTACGCCAGTACGGGAGTCGCCAATGGGAACCAGACAGCCTTCGGTGTGGTGTTCAAGACAAGCGTACCGGTGATGGGCGTGCGGATCACGGCATCGGGACATGATACGCTCAGCATTTCGGCCGTCGCTGCGCCGTAGCCGGCAGGATAGTCTTTGGCCTCCGGTGTTCTTCTTGACCGTCACCGGACTATAGACTGAAAGATTTGAGACGGGCCCACACCTGGAACTTATAGGTGTGGGCCCCGATTTGAAGTACGGAGGCTTTGACGCGATGAAGATCGGATCTGTCCCATTTGTTCTTGGCATGTTTTTTTCGGTTGCTGCCATTGGCTCCGATGTGGATGTGGCAACCGAAATCCGCAGGGAGGCTCTGCTGCCACCCAATGGTCCGGCGGGCCGGCCTTTGCCGTTGGTTAGTCACTGGAATATGGGAAGCCAGGGGCGTGGCTGGACCCCGCAGTACCAGCTCGAACTGCTCGCCGCCGGTCACCATATCCTGCCATGGCTTAGCTGGCCCCGAGGCAATCCCGACGCTTCGGACAGGAATGCAAGGCGTTTCGATGACTACTATGGTGCCATTATTGCCTATTGCCGCGAGCACAAACTGCCCATTTGTTTCCGGGGTACACAGTGGGAGGCGATGCTGGTCAAACGGCAATACCGAGAGCTGCCGGCCGAAGAATGTCCTGCCGTAATTACTGCCGAAGGCAAGGCAATCGCCAAGTTGAGTCCGTTCGGGCCTGTTGACCCGTGGCGCGATCCCGCTGCCGAGTACGTGGAAACACCTGCAATGAAGAGACTCCAGGAGATGTATCCCGACCCGCCGCTGGTTCTCTTTGTCTCGAACAATGAAGCGCCTGATCTGCGCTGGCATCAGGCCGAGCAGTCCAAACGTTATCTGCTCAGGTACGGCAAAGGGCGCCCGGATGAGTTCAAACGGCATGTCAC
>LJTR01000433.1 GCA_001303465.1 Phycisphaerae bacterium SG8_4 | reverse complement strand
GGCCGCATCTACACTGGCAGGCAGGCGCTGGACCTGGGGCTGGTTGACGAGATCGGTGGACTCCACGAAGCCGTCAAGTACGCCGCAGCAAGGGCGTCTTTGGACGACTACGACGTTCGCATCATCCCCGAGCCCAAGGACTTCATCACAGAGATGATGCAGCGATACTCCGGCGAGGGCGACAGGCCCACGGACATCTCCATGGCCGACGGCGCGACCGTCCTGGCGGCCCACCCCACGCTGGCCCCGCTGTTCGACCTGTTGCGTAGAACCGAGCCCCAGCGCGCCAGAGCCCTTTACCAAGCCCTGCAGCGTATCGAGCTCATCCGCGCAGAAACCGTGATCACGATGATGCCCTTCGATGTGGTCTTTCGGTGAGACTGCTGACAACAGTCACGGGCAGACAAATACTCTGGCTGGAGACAACTTCAGTGCCAGGGGAAATTCAGTATACGGTACATTTTTTCCATGGGGGAGAGTCGGAGTCGGGAGAGTCGGAGTCGGAGAGTTGGGTCGGACCTTAAAAAGTAAGTTCTTCGAAGAGTAAGTGCAGAGTCATAGATTGCCTCGTTGCTTTTCGGGCAGCCATTAAGAATTGGCTGTGGCTGGGCCATCAATTGTCCCTGCTGGATTTTACCCCGTACTTTGAGACGGGGCAGGGATGACACTACTATTGCTCTGTGTTCTCAGCGTTCTCCGCGGTTAAATCTCTGACAGGATAACAACAGATAGAATCAGTGCAAATCCGTGAAAGCTCCGGCGTTGTTACCGGATGTCTGCTTCCCCGCGTCGGTCGGGAAATCCGCGGTTAGACTTGTGCTATTTCGGTCTCTTGAACCAATATGTCCACATGCCCTCACTCTCGAACACGCTAACCAATTCCCAACCCTGTTGTCCGAATTGGTCCACCTCGTCTATTTTCCCGATAACGCCTCTTCGGGCAAATTGTTTGCGCGACTGGTAAACACTATATTCCCACCGCATACCTCTTTGACCGCCGATCGGTTGTGCCAGGTTCTTTCCGGCCAAAACGATTGTACAACAGACAATAGCCGCTACTGTCAACATGACCATGCGTTTTCTGTCCATTTTCTATCCTTTCGACAAAAGTGACGTGACCTGCTGCCCAATGAATCTGTCTTTGATCAATTATACACTTCAGGATAGTAGATTCCCGCGAGTAAGATCATAAACTGTTATTGCAAAATTACTTACCCGCGAAAACGCGCGAAATTTCAATCAGGAGCACTATCAAACTGCTTGTCCATACAGCCTTTTACCTTCCCGCAATACTCTGGAGATAAATGAAAGCTCGAATTCGCTCTCTGCCTCCACTTCCTTGGGAGTGTGGACCAGAATGTCCATCGCGAAAGGATACGGCTTGAACATCAGGTGCAGTTGCCGGCTGCGTTTGTGCCTTGGCAGATCGCTTTCGGCGATCACCAGCAGGTTGACGTCGCTCTCCGTCCCGGCCTGGCCTCCGGCATGCGAGCCGAAGAGAGCGACCGCCTCGGCTCTAGTTTCTTCTTCGATTCTCTTAGCAACTTGTTCAATTTTATTTAAGGCGACCATAATTGAATGATAGTCGATAGCGACTGATATTGCGAATGTTCAATTTGACTGTTGCGTCAGTTGATTCGTGGCTTTGCAATTGATTATTTGCTGACGCCGTGTACAGGTTTTTCAAAACGTGTTTCTTAGCCCAGAAACAGGGGTGCTTATTGCTTTCGACTTATAACAGTGATTGTGAACCTTGATTTTTCAGCGAAAAACAAGTGTTTTTCATAGAAACTTGTACACGGCGTTATTTACTAATGATTGTCGTACTGCCTGCCAAAGAATCCGCGTCGATCGGTGTGAATCCGTGTCTGGATTCTACTACTTCTTGTAGGCTGGTCTGAGGCCTCTTAGCATGGGGTAGTGCTTGGCGTTGAGTGTCTTCAACTGTGCGTCTTCGACTTCGGCGGTAGCTGCTAAGATAGCGTCTGCAAGGCCGATTCCATGTGACTTGCCATAATTACGTCTGTAAAGCCCTCCGATCTTCGCAATCTCAGCGCTCACAGGAACAACTCGGAAAAGAGAAATGAAGTCGTCCAGAGCCGCCTGCTCCGCATCTCCTTTCACCCCAGCGTACAACTCTGCAACGACGATGGATGACAGGATGATTTGAGGGCTGTTAGCATTGACGAAGGTCACAGCCTTGCTGTGGCCTCGAAAGAAATCGACCAGAACGTCTGTATCGAGAAGGAACGATTCCGCCATGATTTAGTTCCTGCCCCACTCGGTCCGTATTGTCCTGAAGTCGGGAAGATCCGTACGATCCTTCCAGATACCAGCCGTCTCACGTAAAATGACCCGACGCCGATTAGCTCCCGCCTGGTCTATGAGCCGATCGATGGCCTCTCTGATGAGTTCGCTCTGTTTCTTGCCTTCGGCCCTGGCGATCGCGGCCAGTTCTTCGCGTTGGCTCTCGGTCAGATATATCTGCGTGCGTACCATGGTATTATCTCCGATACTGTATACACCAGTATTATACATCGTCTTTATTCTCTGTCAAGTTTAAAGTCTTTGGACGAGATAACAGGATGGCCAGGTCTTGAATATCAGATCCTTCGACTGCGCTCAGGACAAGCATCCAACAAAGAATGACGAATGGTGAAGTTTCACAAGACTGTGAGAGTCAGTGTAAATCCGTGAAATCCGTGGCCTTCTCGATTGACTATTTACGATTTGCTATGGCTAGGCCATAAATCGACGATTGCTCCGTGTTCTCAGTGTTCTCCGCGGTTAAATCTCCGACAGAGCCTGCCCCGTTCGACAAGCTCAGGGCAGGCTCTGAGCGAAGTCGTATGGGATAACAGGATAACAACAGATGGAATCAGTGTAGATTACGTTCTTGCGAATATTCCTTGGTCCTACTGTCGCGTTGAGACAGCGTTGCACACGGTTGGCAGTGACGGTCGTGCTGCCTTGCTTGACAGTCATGATCGTATCGGAGGCCGTCGTGCGGAATCTATTTTGCCTGTCCGGGCAAAATCAATTATGATCTGCAACGAAGATGCTGACGCTGATCAACACAAACAGAATGATTCCGGCCATCGGGCCGATCGGACTGGACTATGTTGCCAGTCATGCAAAGCAGGCCGGATTGGATGTGGAGGTTCTCGATCTTTGTTTCGAAGACGAGCCAGCGGAGACAATGAGGGGCTACTTTCGCGAACGTAGCCCCGACCTCGTCGGGATTTCCTTTCGAAACGCCGACGACTGTTTCTGGCCCAGTGCCGATTGGTTTGTTCCCGCATTGAAGGACACGGTCGAGACCATTCGGAGCATGACCGACGCCCCAATCCTAGTAGGCGGCGTCGGCTATTCTATTTTTCCCGTGCAGATTCTCAAATATACCGGAGCGGACTTTGGCATATGTGGTGACGGAGAGACAGCGACAGTCGCCCTGCTCCGTCAGTTGCAGGGCCAGCGGAGATTCGCAATGGTCCCGGGTCTCGTGTGGCGTCAAGAGGGTCGAATTTGTGCCAATTCACCATGCTGGCCAGATCCAATCTCTCTAACTACGGCCCGTGATTCCATCGACAATCTTCGCTACTACCAGCGCGGGGGACAATGCGGGCTCGAAACCAAACGCGGCTGCAATCGCAAATGCATATACTGTGCTGACCCATTGGCCAAGGGCAGTCGCTTACGTCTGCGAGATCCCTCCGAGGTCGCAGACGAAGCTCAGTTGCTGTCATCGCAGGGTATTGATGTGCTGCATCTCTGCGATGCCGAGTTCAACGTGCCCTATACGCATGCCCTGGCGGTCTGCGAGCAGTTCAGCAGCCGCTCGCTTGGGGGCAGAATCCGCTGGTACGCATATTTGTCGCCGTCGCCATTCGACGCCAACCTGGCCCGCAGAATGGCCCAGGCCGGTTGTGTCGGGATAAACTTCACGGGAGATTCGGGCAGCGAATCCATGCTGCGAACCTATCGCCAGCGGCACGGTAGAGAGCAACTCGCGGCGGCCGTCAGACTCTGCCGCTTGAACAACATCGCAGTTATGATAGACCTGCTGTTGGGCGGCCCGGGAGAGACGCCCGAGACGCTTCGGTTGACGGTCGATTTCATCAGACAAATAAATCCGGATTGTGCGGGCGCCTCACTTGGCGTCAGAGTCTATCGGCGCACTATCATGGAGAAAATAATCACGAGAGAAATACGGGAAGGCAACTGCGCTAGTATCCGTCGTAAATACGATGGGCCGATCGATTTGCTCAGGCCGACTTTCTACATATCCGGTTCTCTGGGTGAGCATCCTGGCCAGCTGGTCAGAGATTTGATCGACGGTGACCAAAGATTCTTCGAGCCTGCAATTGATGCCACAGAGCAGACAACAGAGGACGGCGACACCGCCAATTACAACTACAATCAGAATACTCTGATTGCAGAGGCAATCTCAGGAGGTGCACGGGGTGCATACTGGGACATATTGAGACGACTGCGAAGATAGATGGTCTCAAGTGCTGCATTGCCAAACTCGAGGCCTTTCAGCGGCTGCGGCAAGAACTGAATAACCCGAGCCATGACATCTTGTGCCTTGCCAAGACAATATCAAACGTCAAGCTCTGCGTTCTCAGCCCCTTCGACTCCACTCAGGCAAGGTTAATCCGTTAAATCCGTGGTTGGACTTTTGACGGGATGACCGGACAACGACAGATAGAATCAGTTTAAATTCTTGTCCATTTGTGGTTAAGCTTAAATACTTTTTGTAGGCTGGTTTGAGACCCTTTACCATGAGATAACGTTTGGTATTGAGAGTCTTCAACTGTGTGTTTTCAGGTCCCTAAGAAGCTGTTTCTTGAGTTATTCTCTTACTCTTCAACAGCTTCCGTTTGCGGTAGTCTTGCCTGACACTCTTGGGGTCACTGGATCACTTGTCGGCCTCTACGAGCTTCTTGAAACGCCGGTGGTCGCGTAAAGGAGCCCAGACCGGATCAAGTCGAAGTAGAGGGACTGATAGCTCTGATGGTATCGAAAG
>LJTR01000031.1 GCA_001303465.1 Phycisphaerae bacterium SG8_4 | reverse complement strand
GAATCAGCAGCAAAACAATCAGCACGCTGGCTTGGACAAATACACTCGAGGCATGATCCCAAAATCCCTGGCCGACATCATTCAGGCCTGTTATTAACGTATTGATTGCCCGACACATTTTTCTGCCTCCCAGTTTCGCTCATTCTCTTTGAAACTGCATCATCGGAGTCAATGCCCCGTCGAAGGCGCGTTTGAGCATCTTGCGGAACTCTCCTCGTTTGGCGTCCACCTCGCTTACACACGATTTGAAAAGCTGAAGATTGCGGATGCGCTGGATTTGAAGGAGGCCCTTCTCGGCCATTCGGTCCATAGTAGTCTTCACCGTGCTGTAGGCCCAGGCTCGACTCTCGGCCAGTGACTCTTGAACAGTGCCTGCAGCACAGGGTTCTTTCTCCCAGATGACCTTCATGATTTCCCACTCAGCTTCAGTTAGTTCCACCATGGGTTTATCCCGGTTGGATCTCTCGGCATCTCTCGATTCTGACATATCTCATGCTCCTTATTCGATGTAGTTAGAATATATTCGACATATGTCGAATCTGTCAACCAAAAAATTAGGATTTTTCATATTTTTTCGAATAGAACGCCTCAGAATGGCGATAAATGCGTTAAAAACGGCGATTGATGGGAGGAGAAAAAAGACGCGATTACTTTATTAATTTTGCGATCTGCCTGAATTTGTGATGTTCGGCCGTTCGCAGCAACTCGAAAAGCGCCATCTCGACAGAGGTTATGTTTGCACCCTCTGCGGCCAATCTGCCCAGAGCGATCTGTTTGTTCGCCGGCGTCCTCGAAGAGACGGCGTCGGCAACGACATCTACTTTGAAACCCTTGCCGAGCAAATCGACGGCAGTCTGGTAAACGCAGACATGAGCCTCTATTCCGCACAACAAGACCTGGTTTCGCGCCGATTCGGTCAGCTTGCTGATGAACTGATCTGCGCCGCAGCAACTGAATGCAGATTTATTTATCGGCTCAATGTCACCGAGTAGCCGGGCTATCTCGGGGACGGTTGGTCCGAGGGCATCCGGGACCTGTTGACACCAGAGGATGGATATGCCGAGGATTTTGGCAGCTTGAATGAGGATTTGAACGTTCCTAAAAAGGGCGTCCTTGCCGTACATCAACTGCGCCAGTTTGCCCTGAACATCGACAACCGCCAGAGAACAATTGTTTGTCTCAAGCATCCCTACCTGCTTACTATGATGGTTAGACGTATCGTTTTCTCGGGCTCCGTTTCGCCGGTCGGTTTTGCATTCGGCAGCTCACCGCCGGTGATCATAGGCCTGGATATGGTCATCAAGCCCGGGCCTTGGCCCTCTATTGCCGCAAGGATCTCTCGGCCGGGGATACGCTCAGCCATGCTGTTCAGCACGCCGAGATCCTTTGCGAGTTCGATACGTTCTTTGTAACTTTCCTGATCGATGATCTCGGCTATTTGCTTGGTCGTGACAGCGTCGACTGTCACTTCTCTGCCATAGAACTCGGTGCCAATGAACATTGTCGCCGAATCCAGGTTAGGCCACAGGCCCTCGAGATCGCCCAACAATGAATTCAGGCCCTCTCTGCTGCATTTGACATAATAAATGCGCCTGTTCGCTTCGCGGACGTCACCGATGGAATCTGAGAGATCGTTTTCCTCGATTACCCTGTTGATGATCGCCCCAACTTCAGCCAGAGCATTTGTCTTCAACTCCAGCCTGCCGCTAAACGCTAGCGCGGCGGCGGTTTCGGCAACCGGCTCAGGTCTCTCGATGTCTGACCGGCTCGGACGATCGACAGCCACCTGCGGGTGATGCAGGGCGTTCTCCGGTGCTACAATCCTGTAAATCACTCCCGCCAGGATACCGACAAGGGCGATCATAGCCGCGGCTGACAGCAACCTGCGACCCATAAGATGTATTCTCCCGGCCCTTTGACCAGTGTCGCGGGCCGGTTCCTCTTGCGCTCGCGGTGCCGATGGTTTGGCCAGCGAGGCCTTCACACCCTGCAGTATCTGGGGCGGTGCCTCGGCGCACGGCAGTGAACCGACCAGCGCCCTGCATTTTTGCAGTTGCACCAGCCGCCGCTGAATTTTCGGATCGCGAGCTATGAGCCGTACCACCTCAGTACGTTGCCTGGCCGCAAGCTCATCGTCGATGAAGCCGTTGAGCAATTCATCAATAGACCCCTCACAGGCGTAAGCATCCATATCGGAATCCTCTTTCATTGCGAAATGGCCTCCAAAACCTCTCTCAACTTGCTTCTGGCCCGACTCAATCTGCTCCTGACCGTGCCCAGCTCGATATCCAACACTTTTGAAATCCGGGCGTAACTCATGTTTTCGATGTCCCGAAGTATGACGACGGCTCTCTGCGCTTCATCAAGTCTCATTAGCGCTCTGGTTGCTATTTCGTACAACTCCTTTTGCTGGACCACGACAGCCGCATCTGGTGAGCTGTCATCGCTCAGATAGTCCTTCAAAACCTGCCTTTCCTGGCTATTGTACTGCTGCTGCTCGGCATCCAACGACCTTGTTGCCAGCCTGGCATTCCTCTGGCAGTAATTGAGCGTCAGATTGACTGCAATTCTAAAGGCCCAGGTGTAGAAGCCACTTCTGCCCTCGAACTTGTGCAGATTCTCCAGTACTTTGACAAACGTTTCCTGCGTGAGTTCCGCGGCATCATCCGGGTCGGCACATATCTTCAGCACGACGTTGTAAATGCGATTCTGATACTTGACTACGAGATGCTCCAAAGCCGCTGCATCGCCTCGCCGGTACCGCTCAACCAGCGCTGCGTCGCCGGCGCTGAAATGGTCCCTTGATGCCTCTCGGCGTCGAGTATCAATATCTGCCGCTTCCGTCACAGCGTTTCTCCACAATTAGACCAACGCGGCCCCGAAAAGTTCCTGCAGAAAGCAGGCAAAATGGGACCTAATCGACAAACATGATCGCATATAGTCACTTTTCGGTCAATTGAATTTCGCAGGCGGGACAAATTTGGCCGTCAGTCAGGTAGCGAGAGAGGGCAAACAAGAAGGGACCCACAGTCCAGAAGTGGCTGCGGGCCCCCAAGTGACAGAAATCGCGACGTTATTTCAGCCGAATGTCGTCGAAGAATACCAGGCCCGATCCGCCGGCTTGCAGATTGTCGGCATCGCCGAACCCTATCGAGAGTGTTTCGACATCGGTCAGGTCTATGCCCTGGCCGGAAAACTCTCTCAACTCGATATTCCACTCGGTCCAGGTGCCTGTTTGTGCCGCGTTGGGATTGTCATGGTAGACTTTCGCAGCCGGACCAGTGCTGTTGGCAACGGCTACGTACATCGGCTCTGAATCGTTGTTGACAATGCCGATGTCCTGGCTGGCCCATTGCGTACTCCCCGAGCCGGTGACCTGCACATTGGAGAACACGGCCTGGCATATTGCATCGGCATCGCGTGACGTCACGGCCAAACCTACATAGGCCGGCATGTTCATGGTGATCATCTCGTTGCCAAGCGGCGTCCACGAGATACCGTCGGCCGAATGAGAGGCGCTCATCATCCCGCCGATGTCGCGCTCTATTTTCACCCAATACGCAGCACCGATTCCTGCCTCGGTCGTACCGATAGTGCTCTGGCCCGCAACGGATCGGCGCTGGAACGCAACTCCCTGAGCAGCCGAAACAAGCATTATCCCGTGGGCCGAATCCGCATCAAGACTGTCGCGGATCATCACGCCGGCCTTGGCCCAGTTGTGCGTGTTCTCAATGCTCTCGACCTTGGCGATAATCGAGCCCGGGCCGGACAGTTCCCTGTGAACATAATGAAACTCGTCGGCCTCGTTCCAGATATCGGCGCCCGAGCCGGTAACCGTGAAGGTCCCGACAGGGCCCTCTGTGAAGCTGCCGACAGACGCCGGATGGCCCTTGAACCAGAGCGACAGCACGCTCACACCCAGTCTGGTCCAGTCGCGCCCGGACGTGAGAGGCAGAGTAGCCTCGGAGTATTTGAGGTCATTGTCATAGAAGAACGGCATCGACTGGGCGCCTTCATGCACGACGGTCGTTTCGACATAGTGCTCGTCCGCGGGAAAGTCCGGATCGGGATAGCCCACAGTGGATCCGTTGGTCGGGATATTCCATCCGTCAATCCATCTACTGAATATCTCATCGGGCGGAAAGTCGTTGTAGTCCTCAAATTCGTCCACAATTAGATAGTCCGCAACGACGAAGCTCCATATGTCACCCTTGACCTCGTCTCCATCTGCCTCGATTTCTCCTATCTGCCAGTAGTGGGTAGCCGGGCCCAATAGTCCCAGATCGTACTCGGCAGCACTTTGAGCCGCACCGACAAGCTGGAGACTATCCATGCTTGGGCCGAAATATACATTGTGTGCGGTGGCTCCGCTGCCGGCGGTCCAGGCCAATATGACCGGCGTCTCCTGCTGCAATACGGCCCCCGGGGCGGGGACGGGCGAGTATGCGACGCGTTTGTCGGGCCTCATCTCGAGCTTTATTTCATCGTCGCTGAGAACTCGCGTGAAGAACTTGACCTCGTCGAGTTGGCCGGTGAAGAAGCCTTGGCTGTTTGAATAATCATGCGCGCCAATCTTGATGTGATCTTGAGCGTTCTTAGTACCTTTCCACGCGTTATCCGTTCGGTCACCCGAGGCATCCAACGTGCCGTCGATATACAGAGCCATCTCGCCGGTGGTCGAGTTCCGTGTCCAACCCACGTGATGCCATTGGGAATCGCCGATTGCCGTATTGCTTTGCAGCGAAGCACCGGCACCGGTGCCGGGCGTGGTGCAACCGGCCACGATAATGCCCGATTTGAACGTGATTGCGAAGTTCTCCAGTTGGGACCCGAAATCGCCGTCGATCAAGGCTGAGCTGTTTGTCCGGAAACGGTTGCCGCTTCCACCCTGGCTTAAGTCCTCAGTACGCAGCCACAGCATGATGGTCCAGTCATCCTCTACAATGCGCGGGATCTGCACGTAGTCACCGTCGCCGTCGAACTCCAGGGCGCCGCCGGAATAGCCGTTGTCGATCCATTTGGTAGTGTCGACCAGAAAGCCCTCGTTGCCTTTGCGCGTCCAGTCAACGGCCGTGATACCTTCTCCCAGCTCGAACTTGTACCAGCCTGCCAGGGCTTCATCGATCGCAAAGACAGGCATAGTCTTGAAGGTCCACAGTGGCCCGGCAATCACCCCTGCGTCCGTGACTGTATCTACACGCCAGTAGTGCAGCGTTTCGCTGATCAGTCTCCTGCCAGGATCCTCGTACGAGGTCTGTGTGACTTGCCCGAGCAATTCCATGTTGTGCGGGTTCATGCCCAGGTATACGTCGTAGGCCGTACTGCCAAAAGCGGGGGCCCAACCGAGTGAGACGCCTTCAACATCGACAAAGTCGGCATGGTCGGACGGATTAGGCACGCTGGGCACGTTGCCCGCCAAAGTGAAGGTCCATACATCGCCCGTGACCGCTCCTTCGGCGGTTACCACATCCACTCGCCAGTGGTATTGACGGCCGGGAACAATCTCCGCAATTGTATAGCTGCCTGCGGTGTTCTCGCCTACAAGCTCCAGGGCGTCAGCATCCACACCCAAATGCACTTTCTCCGTTCCTGCGATACTGCCCCATGTAAGCGTACCGGACGAAACACCCATTGCGCCGTCGGCGGGTTCAGGCGCAAACGGCTTTGCGGCCAGTCCGGAGATGGCAACTACCTCCCGCCGCGACAGCGCGCGATCATATATACGCACTTCGTCCATCAAGCCGTTGAAATAGTCAATGTTTTGAGAGGAATTACTGATCCCGGCCGGCAGATAGACGCCGAGGTACAGCGGCTCATCAGACTCTGCAAAGACAAGTGGTACAGGCATCAACTGTTCGTCCAGATTCTTGATGAATCGAACACTCTGAGTATCGCTGATGACGCCGACAAAGGTCCACTCGTCTCCGGCGCCGTCACCGACCTCATTGACATCAAGGACGCTCTGAACGTCTCCGGCGCCGACAGCCCCTGGGGCATAATTCGGGTCAGTAGGGTCGTCCAGGACGTACCACTGGTTTACCGAAAAGCGCAGACCCTGGTCTTCATTGAACCGCAGGGCCCAGGGTGATTTTGTGGTTCCCTTGCAGACCATACCGTCCCAGTTCTCGATATCGTCCGGTCGGATCCACAAGAGAATAGACAGTTCATGTGTGATGTTGAGACTCTCGCTGTGGGGAATTTCCACCCAATCGGTATTGCTGTTCTGGTAATTGATGTCCAGCGAGTAGCCCAAACCGCCAAAGACCATGTCTGGAAAGTCGCTGGTGGTCGCCTGGCCCACAAATGTCCCACTATTGCCATTGCCCGAGAGATCTGTTGCTGTCCTGTCGTCGAAGTTCCAGTAGCCCACAAGATTTGGATCGTTCTGAGCCTGAATCTGGACGCAAAAGGACAACAGCAGCGCCGCACACAAAGCTACTTTCTTTCGCATAGCGCGCCTCCTTCGAATTGAATTATTGAAAATGCTCTTTGCTCGGTTACATCGCAAGAGATGCTTGAGCAAGACGAGTCTTCTTGATACGCCACCTCCTTTTTTTACAGGTGCGTTGCCGCCGAAAGGGCAATGCCGAAGAACTTCACTAATACTATCAATACTAAATCGCGCAGCGTCTAGTCAAGGGAAATCTCCGCAGAAGAAGCGCCAGGGTTGTGGCTGCCGGGCGGGCAGACGCCGTAATCTGTCATTGTTTCGGGGCGGCTCAGACCTGATTGTTGCCGTCGACATATTCTGGAACAAGTTCCTTGATCTTGTCGACTAAACAGCTTCGTCTACCGGCCCTGGCGATGGCCGCCAGCTCATCTATCCCGGCGCGGAGTCTGTCGCGGTCCATCGGAATATTCTTCCATATCCCGATCTTCGGATGGCGCGTGCGCTGCATGTCCTCGCCTTCTAATGAAAGCTCCTCGAAGAGTTTTTCGCCGGCTCTGGGGCCCGTAAAACTCATTTCGATGTCCTCTCCCGGCTTGAATCCGCTCAGCGTAATAAGCTCTCTGGCCAGGTCTACAATCTTCACAGGCTCGCCCATGTCGAGGACGAAGATCTCCCCACCTTTTCCCATAGTCGCGGCCTGTAGTACAAGCTGGCTGGCCTCCGGTATCGTCATGAAATATCGCTTCATCTCAGGATGCGTTATGGTCACCGGCCCGCCCTCGGCTATCTGCTTCTTGAAGATAGGCACGACAGAGCCGTCTGAGCCGAGTACGTTGCCAAACCGCACGGTGACAAAGTGCGTCTGGCTGGTTCTGCTCAGGTCCTGAATATACATTTCCGCGATTCGCTTGGATGAGCCCATAATGCTCGTCGGATTGACAGCCTTGTCGGTACTGATCATAACGAAGTTCGTGGCGCCGCAACTATCTGCTGCATCGGCGACGATCTGAGTGCCCGTGACGTTGTTCTTGACGGCTTCGCAGGCATTAACCTCCATGAGAGGCACGTGCTTGTGAGCAGCAGCGTGGATGACAACCTGGGGTCGGTACTTTTCGAAAACCTCGTCCACTCGAACCTTGTCGGTAATGTTGCAAATCAGCGTTTTGACATCGACTGAAGGGAATTTTCGGCACAGCTCCCGCTGTATATAAAACAGAGGATTCTCAGCCTGTTCGATCAGCAGCAGCAGTTTCGGATTGAAATTGCACAACTGCCTGCACATTTCCGAGCCTATGGAGCCGCCGGCGCCGGTTACCAGGATCACTTTGTCGGTGGCAAAAGCCTCTATCAAATGCAGATCAAGCTCGACCGCTTCTCTGCCGAACTTGCCCAGCAGGTCGTTAATTTCGACCTTTCGAATCTGAGAAACGCGGAGCTTTCCGGAGGCGATATCTGTAAGCGATGGTACGGTGCTGAAGCGAATTGCAGTTCCTTCGCACACCTGGACAACGCGTCTCAGCTGCTGATGGCTCGCCGAGGGCATTGCAATGGCTATCTCCTCAATCCGGCGCTCACTGCAAATCTTCGGCAGCTGCTTTACAGTACCGAGGACCGGCATGCCATGAATGTGCGTGCCTCGTTTGGCAGGGTCATCGTCGATGAAACCGACAACATCATATTGAGCGGTGGCCATGCGCTGGATCTCGCGAAGCAACGATTCACCTGCATTGCCCGCCCCGACTATGAGAAATCTCTTCAATCGGCCGGCCTCTGCTGTCCCCTCGAAGTACAGCCGTATTACTACACGCAATGCGCCGAGAATGAAGACGGTTGCAAATACATCAGCGACGCACACGCCCTCGGCGGGTCTTTCCATACCTGCCGGCAAATTGGCGCGCATCGCGTCGCTCCAGCCGGCCGCAAACCAGGCGACTACTATAATTGAGGTACTTGTCAGTGATGCCAGCAGCATTCCCCGCAGATCCGAAATCCCCACGTAGCGCCACCAGGTACGATACTGCTTGAAGAGCCCGAATATCGGCAGCTTGACGACCAGAAAGAACAGCAGCAACGGCGGATACAACTGGAGCCACTCCCGTCTGAACTGCATGTTCTGCACAACAAGAAAAGAGAGCATTAGAGAGACAGCGAAGGCAACTATGTGGGCAAGCACAATCAGCGGCCGACGGAATCGCAGCAGGGCGGCAGGGGCGGGTGTCATCAATTCATGCCGATTCTGCTCCTTGGTCTCAGGCTGTGTGTTTGTGCTTGTCTCAGGCATATTCTCTCGGCACCTGTAGCCTCCATCGGCCCCCTTCACGCCTTAATGTATCAGTGTGGAAAGCCTCGGCTGCTACTGATCTTGTCCGGGCTGCAACTGGGCTGTGGACGTCTCGATTTCCGTCTCATCGAAATGCGTACAAACGTCGTTCAGGGCAGTCTTGTCTACTCTGTTGCGCATCAGTGAATAGATGATAGTATTGGCGGAAAAGTAGAAACTGATTATGAAAGAGACTATCAGCCCGACCACCATCAGCACGAACAACCATACCAGCCAGGCGGCGAATCGCTCCGGCATGGTAGTTGGCGCCTGATCTGAAGACGCTAAAAAATTCATGAATTCCGGCCTTGGCCAGATCGCCGAGAGTTTGTCCACGCCCGTGGTGCTGCTGTCGGTCCAAATACCGAGTTGCAGGAGACAGTACGTGATCGAGAGCATCAGGAATGCATAGAATCGGACGAAAACATAGCAAACTGCGCCATAGACGGCAGCGATCACCGTGTAGCAGGCCATCCGGGACGGCTGTGCATATACATAGCTAAAGGATCGGCTTATCGAGTCGAAGCAGTCCGATCCATCATATGCCACGGCGGGAAACATCAAGCCGAATCCCGCTACAGCGCCTATCAGGATGACAGCGATCAATGCACCGTTGATCAAAGCCAGGGGCGTGCCGAGCACAACTATCAACTCGCCGACGTGCGGGATATTGCCTGCAAGCCCCAGGACAAATATGAACAGTCCCATGAAGAGCATTATTCCGATCGGAGCCAACGGAGCTGTGAAAAGACTCGAGAAGCGTTTGACGCTGAAACGAACCGCCTCGGTCAGTCCCGGTTTCTCACCCTGTGCAAACTGCAGTGCTGCAATTCGGCACAGCGCGCCGCCGGCGACGGATATTACGGCAAGGGCGATAGTGACAAAGACCAGACAATAGGCGTAGTGATATCTGAACGCCCAGGTGACGGCCCTGAAGCAATCACGGAGATTCTCCCCAACACTTGTAAAGTTGAACTCAAACAGCTCGCGCAGTGCCGTATGGAACTTGGCCGAGCCAAAGTGCCAGAGTGTCGAGAATACTCCCGCTCGCTCGCCAGTGTCCCCGTACTTGTCGATGTGCGCCTGTATCGCCGCACCGGGCTCGTCAAGGCTGTTCATATAAATGCCCAGTTCCGTGACTTCGTCGGGTCCGTACGTGCCGACCACGACTGTTCTGCCCAAATCCATGAACCAGCCGGCCAGACAAATGACAGCTACCCCCAGAAAAGCAATTATTAACTTCGTTGGTTGGATGGCCACGCGGAATGTCCGGAATATTTTCGGAAAGAGAAGATCGTCAAACAGTCCGTTGGGTTCCTTGCCGCTGACCATTTCACTTCCTTTCAAGAAGCCTGCAGTTGCCGCCTAGTCCGGTTGAAAACGAACGAAAACATATATAACGTATTGTCGGCCGATTTCAACACATTCTCCAGGAAATTGTCCGTGACAGCCCTTGTTCACGAATCATCAGAAGGGACTTTGCCAGCGTCGAGCGGCTCTGTGGATTCTTCGCACTGAGATTTGGAGACTATCTTGTACTCTGCATCGAGCCAGGCGCCCAGATCCACCAGCTTGCACCGCCGAGAGCAGAATGGAAAGAATCTCTCGGCTCCGGACTCTCCTTGAACTGGGGTTTTGACAGTCTTGTGACAGACCGGACAAATGTGTTTCATGCCTGCGTCTATTTTTATTGCTCTCTGACGAGGCCCTGCTCAAGCATTCGGGCGTAATCAACGCAGTGCCTGGCCCAGGGCTGAGCTTCAAGCCGCGCCTTGGCTATCGGCTTGCCGGTACCCTCGCAAATGCCGTAAGTCTTATTCTCGATACGCACCAGTGCACTGTCAATCTCTCTCAGCAGTCTTCTTTCGCTGTCCATCAGTCCCAGAGCAAATTCCTGCTCGTAGTTGTCGGTTCCGATATCGGCCATGTGGATAGGCATGCTCGACAAGTCTCCGCACGCGTCCAACCGGGACTTCTTCAAGGCCTCGTCTTCGAATTCGTTTACATTTCTCAAGATCTCCCTGCGTTTCTGCAGCAGTACTTGTTTGAAATGCCCTCTGTCGGCCGTGGTTAGACCACGCTTTTTGGTCCGAGTCGAGCTTACTTGCTTTCTGGATACCTTTTTGCGTTTCTGTGCCACTCTTGCGTCTACCTTTCTCACAGCTAAACTATTTCACATCCATCTGCTTGAAATCCTGTTGCAGCATTTCACAGCGTACCAAACATAGCAGTCATCTCTGAGTATCTCAAATCAAACCCATAAGTATAGACAAGCTAGCGGATTTATTCAACCCAAATTCGTCAAGTTATGCTTAAGTGTTTGCAGGATAGGCAGATATGATCACGCTCATGGCTGGCCCTTGCCGGTTTGGCCGCTGTCTTTTGCGAACTTGCCCAGAGGGATGAAGAAATTTTCCCGGCCGACTTTGCCCACATAGACCTCGACGTCAAAGACCTTCTCGATCAAATCACATGAAAGAACCGACTGGGGTTTGCCGGTGTGATAGCTGCCGTCGCCGCCGAGAAGCAATATCTCGTCACAATATTGACTGGCCAGGTTGATGTCATGTGTTACCGCGACGATTGTCTTGCCCTTCTCACGCTGGGCGGTCTTGAGCAAATCGTATATGCCTACCTGATGTTTCAGATCCAGGAAGCTTGTCGGTTCGTCTAGAAGTAGAATGGAGGTGTCCTGGGCAAGCGCCCGTGCGATGAAGACTCGCTGGCGTTCGCCTCCGCTGAGGCTTGAGAGGGGGCGCGAGGCAAACTGAGCCGTATCGGTCATCTCGAGCGCTTCGTTGGCTGCCTCTCTGTCGGCGCGGCTTTCGAAGCCAGAGGCACCGAAATAGCGAGTCCTTGCCATCAATACCATCTCGATCACCGTGAAGCCAAATGCCGGTACATACTCCTGTCTTACAACCGCCACTTTTGCGGCCAGAACCTCGGTGCTGTATGATCCTATCGGCTCTGCTTCAATTCTTACAGTTCCCGACCGCGGCGTCAGCACGCCGCACATGAGATTAAGCAGAGTGCTTTTGCCCGCTCCGTTCGGGCCGGCGATTGCCAGGAATGTCCCCGCCTCCACATCGAAGCTGATATCCTTGAGAATCGCGCTTTCTCGAGTATACCGGAAACTCAGATTGTCAACTTGTGCGATGCTGTTCATTTCAGCCAACTGACTTTTCTACTGTATTTCACCAGCAAGATCAGGAAGAATGGGCCGCCGACGATAGCTGTCACCACGCCGACCGGCAACTGCGCCGGAGCTACTATTACGCGAGCCAGCGTGTCGGCGACGACGAGGAACGTTGCGCCGACAATGCCGCTCAAGGGAAGCAACTGGCGATGATCGGGGCCAAACACAAGTCTGACAGCGTGCGGGATGACGAGCCCCACAAATCCAATAAGCCCGCTAAGGCTCACCGCGATGGCGGTTATTGCCGCTGCGACGGCGAAGGCAGTCGTGCGGGTCCTCGTTATGTTTACGCCCATGCTCCGGGCGTCATCGGCACCAAGGCTCAGGGCATTTAACTGAGGACTTATGAAGAACAGCGCCACCATCCCGCCACCGACGCAACCGGCGGCGAGCCACAGCGTGAGGAAATCTCCCTCGGTCATATTTCCCATCAGCCAGAATATTGTGGCATAGACTTCGTCCGCTTTCGCTATTGAAGTCAGAAACATTATGACCGCCGAAAAGAAGGCGTTGACGACCACTCCGGCAAGCAGCAGGCCCGTGACGTGGAACTTGCCTGTCAGCCGGCCGATGAACCACACCAGCCAGACCGTCGCCGATGCTCCGGCAAATGCACAAATCGCTATGGGAGACCTTCCCCAGACTGTCCAGTTCAGTCCACAGACAACTGCGATCATCACTCCCAGGCCGGCGCCGCTCGATATGCCCAGTATGTAAGGATCTGCGAGGGGATTGCGAAGCAGAGCCTGGAAAACGACACCGGAACATGCCAGGGCAGCTCCCACCAAAGCGGCCAGAAAAATCCGGGGCAGTCTGAATTTCACTAAGATTTCGTAGTCGGGATTCGCCCCTGCCTCTGCGCCGGATCCGCCAAATACCGCTCGCAGGGAAATACTCTCGGTGCCAATGCCCGAACATATGAGCATGACTGCAGCGAGCACGACGAGTGCCAGGGCAGTCCTGAGCATGAGTTTCTTTGGCGTCAACAATTGTTCCATTGGCTCAATTCTCAAAAAGATAGGGTCTCAAACATCTGGCAATCGTCTCGGTCCCCTCGTACAGTCTCGGCCCGAGGCGCGAGACCGTATCGCCGCGTATAACGTAAATCCTGTTCTCTGTCACGGCAGGCAAATTCCCGAACTTGCCCCAGTGCCGCAGCGCCTCATCCAGCTGCGCGTCCACATCCCCTCGCCCCATCTCAGGCTCAATAATGACATCGGCGCCACAGGCGATGACCTGTTCGGCCCCGATGGGCGGATACTTGTGCACGGTTCGCCCAATGGCGTTTTCACCGCCGGCCAGCTCGATCATTTCATTGACAAATGTGTCTCGTCCGGCCACCCTTAGGGGGACTCTCTGGACAACCCAGAGTACTCTGACTTTTGGCAGGGTGCCGACAAGGCCCGACACGGCGTTCACTCTTTCCTTTATGCCGGTAACCAACTCGTCGGCCTGACGTTGCCTGCCGGTGGCGGCTGCGATCTGGCCAATCGCCGAGAAGAGATCGCTCACTTTCTCAATATTCACCGCTATAGTGTTGTAGCCAATCCGTTTCAATCGCTCGGCAAGATCCCTGTGCTGGCCGAATCCAAGCGTCATTACCAGGTTCGGCCTGGCCGCAACAACAGCTTCGATATTTGGCTGCCAGAAGCTTCCGACTTTTGGCTTCTCTGCGGCGGCGGGGGGATAGTCGCTGAAAAGTGTAACGCCGACGATCTCTTCGTCGAGCCCGAGTGCGAAGAGGATCTCCGTCAGGCTCGGCGCCATCGAGACAATTCTGTCAACTCGGACCGCCGCGGCGGGCTCACTGCTGTTTCGACCTTCCCGCAAGCCAAATGCGGCAAAGCCGACGGCCGTCCAGCACACAATTGACAACAATAGCCAGCACCACTTGTTCATCAGGTCCTCTTGAACTGCTTTTCCAGATCGGCCACGGAAAACTTTAGCGTTGTGGGCCTGCCGTGCGGACAGCGACTGACAGACTCGGCGATGTGCCTGTCGGCGAGGAGCTGCTCGATTTCGCTGTCGGTGAGTTTTGCACCTGCCTTAATTGCCGCCTTGCACGCGGCCATATTCAGAACCTCGTCGAGCAGCGTTTCGGCATCCGGGCCTGCAACACTTCGGTCGAGCAAATCCAGCAAGTCCCGGACAAAATCCGCGGCGTTGACGTCGGACAGCAGAGTCGGAAACGCCTGGACGGCAATGGTCCCGGGCCCGAACGGGGCAAGCTCGATGCCCAGCTTCTCAAGCAAGTCGGCATTCTTCTCAATCACGTCAAGATCCGATGTGCCCAGCTCGATACTTTCAGGAATCAGCAGCTTTTGCGACTGGAGTTTGCTCTCTCGCACGCGTTTGCACAGGCTGTCATATATTATGCTCTCGTGAAGCGCGTGCTGATCGACTATGACAAATCCGTCGTCGCTTTGCGCTACGATGAAACTGTCGTGTATCTGCATAAACTTTCTGTCATATTGGGGAGCGTTCTCACGCGGCAGCTCGCGCGTCCCGCCGCCGGAGGCGGGGTGAAAGCTGATCTTCTGCTGTGTCTGGACGCCTCTGTGCTTCTTGAAGAAATCAGCCATTGCATCGGAGATTCTTCTGTCCGGCACGAAATCCGAGCGCCGAAGGCGGCTTTCCGCATGCCCGATATCGGGCAGATGCGCTTCGGTCTGGATGTCTGTCCGCAGGAGCTTTTCACGGAGGACTCCGAGAACCTGTGAATGCACTAAGTTGGCGTTGTAGAAACGCACCTCGACTTTCGTCGGATGCACATTGACGTCATAATCGGCGTACGGCATCTGGATGAACAGGAAGACGACGGGGAATCTATTGGGCTCCAAAAGCCCGCGATAGGCCTCTTTGATCGCGTGCGAGATGAATTTGTCGCGAATGAACCGGCCGTTGAGAAATGTATATTGAAATTTGCTGTTCGCTCTTGATATGCCCGGTTTGCCCAGCAGGGCACGGATGTGAAGTCCCTTTTCGTCACTTTCGGCTTCGATCAGGTCATCGGACCCTCTGAGTGACAATGCCGGGAAGAGTTCGGCGATTCGCCGCCAGAGACTTTGCCCGCTGTCCAGCCGGTGAAGTTCTCTTCCTTTGTGTGTCAGCGCCAGATCAAGATCGCTATTTGCCAGCGCGATGCGTGTGAACTGCTCGCTGATGTGTCCCATCTCGGTGTTGGCGGTTCGGAGAAACTTGCGCCTGGCTGGCAGTTTGTAGAAGATGTCTCTGATCTGGATTGTCGTGCCGTAATCTCCGCTGCTCGGGCCAACGGTGCCTTTGCTGCCGCAGTCAATCTCAATGCAGTTGGCACCGGCCGAATCCTTCGTCCTGCTTACGGCCCTGACCTGCGCAACCGAGGCAATACTCGCCAGCGCCTCGCCGCGAAAGCCGAGCGTCGATATGGCCTGCAGATCGCTGCTGCTTTTGATCTTGCTGGTCGTGTGCGGCTCGAACGCGCGGCCCAGATCCTCAGCATCCATCCCCCGGCCGTTGTCGGTCACCGATATGAGCTTTCTGCCCCCGTCTTCGACCTGGACGGAGATCTTCGTCGCTCCGGCGTCGATACTGTTTTCCATCAGCTCCTTGACCACGCTGGCAGGTCTTTCGATTACCTCTCCGGCGGCAATCATGTTAATCATATTCTGGTCAAGAGCGACTATTCTACTCATTGTTTTGTCACACACCTCGGTCATCACATGTCACTAATGAGTTCTTACACAACTTGCGGCCATGGACAATTTATTAGCCCATTGTCTTGCTGTCTATCGATCCCAAAGGATAAGTTGACTTCTTCAGCACCCTCAGTGTGATGTTATTCGATTGGCCTGTACAGTTCAAGCGTGTTATGTCCTTCCGGGTGGTAAATTCCCACAAGTAAGGTCATAAACTGTTACCATAAAGATACCTACCTATGCGAACGGGAACTTCCGGTCAGGAGCACTACAGTGGAGTTCTTCTCCCGATCCGCTCGTGGGGCAATCACATCCCCTCTGTTGACGGCACTGTTTGGAGTGAGCCTTTCTACCGCAGAGTCCGCGGAGCGTCTCAGTTTTAGCTCTGTCTCTGCGCTCTCGGCGTTCTCAGCGGTGAGTTCTATCTTTCAATACCCAGCGCTGCCGGCGCGAAAGCGAGGCTTGTTAGTGTGCTGCCTTGTTGCACGTTCTCCGGCCCAGCGGTAGTATGTGCCCCGCAGGGCCTTACGATTATGCCGTCAAAATGTGTGAAAATACTGTTGACCGGTTTGCCTGGCTGCGGCAAGACGACCGCTATTGTCAAGATCATTGCCGGTCTGGCCTGCGAAAATATGGCCGGCTTCTACACCCAGGAGATCCGGCAGCGCAATGTGCGCAAAGGATTTAGCTGGAGACGCCTCGACGGCGCTGCCGGGACGCTTGCTCACGTTGCCATCAAGAGTCGTGTCAAAGTGGGCAGATACGGCGTAGACGTGGCCGGGTTTGAAAACAACGTGGTCCCTGTCCTTGATCCCGATCAAGACAACGTTGAGCTGTTTGTCCTTGACGAGATCGGCAGGATGGAATGCTTATCGAAGAAGTTCGTCGCCGCTGTCCGCAGGCTCTTTGGATCTGAGAAATGTGTGCTGGCCACCGTAGCTCAGAAAGGTTCGGGGCTGATCGCCGAGATCAAGAGCCATCCCGGCACGGAATTGATCACTCTAACACGTGATAATCGCGACGAGATGGTAGCTGAGATAATACGAAGACTGTCATTTCTGGGTAAGTGATATGGAAAACGTTTGTATTGATGGCAGCATGGGTGAAGGTGGGGGGCAGATA
>LJTR01000432.1 GCA_001303465.1 Phycisphaerae bacterium SG8_4 | reverse complement strand
GTCCGTGCACACGGTAGATGCGCAGTGTGTGGACATCGCCGATGACCCCATCGTGAATGCGCCGGATCACTTGCTGTCGGGCATCGGAGTGACGCCACATGAAGCCGACGCCGACTTTCAGGCCCTTGCGTTCGGAGGCCTCGGCCGTCTTGAGCCACCGGCGAACGGCCGGTCCGTCGGTCGCAAAGGATTTCTCGGCAAAGACATTTATGCCCTTTTCGACGGCGTACTCGAAGTGCATCGGGCGAAAGGCTGCATGAGTGGTCAGCAGCACGACGTCGCCCGGCGCCAGAGAATCGATCGCCTTGCTGTAGCCGTCGAAGCCGACGAATTGACGCTCGCGAGGCACGTCGATCTTGTCCTTGAAATCCTTCGTCAGGTTCTCAAGGCTGCTCTTGAGTCGCGGCTCAAAAAGATCGGCCATTGCATGAAGCTTGACCGGGCCGCCGGTAGCCGACAGCGCGTCGGCAACGGCGCCGGTGCCCCGACCGCCGCAGCCCACCAGGGCCAGTTTGATCGTCGAACTTCCGGCCGCATAACTTCGCTGCCCGATCAGCCCGGCCAAAGCCGAAGCGGTGACAAAACGTCCCGATGATTTGAGGAATTGGCGGCGCGATTTCCCGGCAGCGCCCGTATTGGTCGTTGATCTGCTCATGGCAAGCTCCCCTTACATTCAGTCATTTCATGTTGCTCGTACATCCAACTAGCATATCAACATCTGAGACAATTTCAAGGATTTGTACCGTCGCCCCAATGCGTCAAATCGTGATAGGTATCCATTGCAGAATGTGGAAATTCGCAAACGGCCGGACGGGCAAACGCCATCCGGCCGTTTTTGCGCCCGTCGCGATCTACATCTCTGCGCCAAAAAGCGCGAATGGGCTGAAGTCACTTGCCAAGGTCTTTCGGCAGGAAATCTTCTATGAGCCAAAACTCCGCTTCGTCGCCGGTCGAGCCCATGAACGCGATCTTCTCGCCATCCGGCGACCAGCCGAACTCACTGAGTTTGGTGTTGTCCGGCAATCCCGTGCGGAGCTCCTCAGGCTTTCCTCTACCAAGCAACGTTATCCATATCTTGCCACTCGCGTTGTGTGCGATCTTCGAGCCGTCCGGGGAATAGGCCAGTTGGCTGTGCGTGTGCGACTTCACCTCGGTGACGAGCGCTTCAGGTTCTCCGCCCTCGACGGGTATTGTCTTGATCGAGCCGTCCGAGAAAAAGGCAATCCGCTCCCCGTCCGGCGAGAAGGCGATGGCACCGCTGTCCACATTGTCCGCCACGGAGGTGAGTTGCCGGGCTTCTCCGCCTTCTGCGGACACCACATAGATCGCGTCCAAACCGTCTTGCTCAGACGTCACGCGGTGGTCAACGAACGCGATCCACTCTCCATCAGGGGACCAGCACGGATAGCATTCAGACGATTGGTCGCTCGTCAGGCGGACGGCGAGCCCGTCATCCAGCGGAATCGTCCATACGTCGACGCCTTCCTTGGGATCGTACGGCTCCTGATACGCGCTGACGACGATCCTCTTTCCATTGGGTGAGATATTGTGACTACCGCCCGGTACTCTGGAGACAAGCCGTCTTTCGGATTGCATAGCTACCTCGACGAAGTTGCTGCCCACAGCAGGGACATAACCTCCTCGACAGTAGATGCGTTCTCCATCCGGTGACCATCTCGGATAGTAGGGCCAAGCTCCCGCCGGTGATATTTGCACCGCTTCTCCTCCAGAAGCCGGCACAGTGTAGATGGCACAATGTTCCTCCGTCTGAATGAAGACTCCCAGCTCGTTGTCCGGCGTCCAACCCGCCAACATATTCATGCTGAGACCCGGAAGAGCGATCTTCTCAGGTTCTCCCGCGCTGGATACATCAGACGATAGTGGGAAGACCCATATCTCCTTGCTGTGGTTGGCACTTCCTGGCTCGTGGTGGGCGGCGATGTATCTGCCATCAGGCGACCACACCGGCCCCCTTAACCGGCGGTCCACAGTAGCGAGCTTGAGCGGTGTGCCTTCGCCGGAAGGGGCCACCCACAGATCACCGTTATTAGGTGAGGCTTTCGTGTTATCTGGCCAACCCTCGCGCTTACTATAACCCACATACGCAATAAACTGACCGTCAGGGGAGAAGGACGGTAGGCGGGCCCAGTCCGATGAGACCTGTTTGGGCTTGCCTCCTGCTGTCGGGATCGTATAGATGCGACGGTCGCAGCTATCGGACACTTCCTCACGAGGTTTGCCAAGCTCGAGCGCCGAGAAAGCCAACATCCGACCATCGGGTGACAGGCTGAGGCGCTTGCCCCAAAGATGACCGCCTTGCTCGGGTAACTGAACCACGCGAGGTTTGCCACCGGCCACCGGAATAACACAGACGCCGACCTCTTCATCGGAGCGACGATAAACCGCGATCCATTTTCCATCGGCTGACCAGGCAATCATGCCACTGGCTTCCAGTATCCCTGGCAACTCGGCGAGCCGGACGGGCTCGCCCGCGATGTCGGGATCAACTTTGCCGTGGAGTGGAACCACCCACACTGCGCCATCGGACATAAAGGCCAGCTTGCTCCCATCAGGCGATAGAACCCCGTTCTGCGGCTTCGTGGGAATCCGAATCTTAGTGAATTTTGGCTGATTGGAGGGCTCTGAAGCCACCATGGTCGGCAGGAAGTTCTCCATTACCCATAGTCCGCGCGTAGTCGAACGGTCGTGGAAGGCGACGCGTTGTCCGTCCGGATGGACGCGCAAGTGGCCAAAGGCCTTTCGCGAGCAGAGTCTTCGTGGTTCGCCGCCTCCTGCGGATATTCGCCAGAGTTCGAGTTCTTTGTCCGCTGGAAAGCACCACTTCCAGAAGAGCACATTCCGACTGTCAGGCGTCCAGGCGACACCAACCGCCCGTAGATTCTCTGATTTGTCGAACTGAATCAGTTCTTCAGGCTCTCCACCCGCCACAGGAAGGATCTTCAGGACCGGCGCCAAAGGCCGAGTTGGATCCGGCACTATGGAAAGGACAAACCGCTGTCCATCCGGCGAGAGGGCACGATTGGTGAGCCGAGCAGGGGGCACGACCCGGACGAGCTCCTTTTCACGGCCGCTTTCCAAATGTCTGGCAATCAGACGCGATGTTTTGGACATAGGATCACTACTGCGTTCATAGAACAATGTCTTTCCATCAGGCGACATCTCAGGCCGCAGCAACACGTCAGTCTTACTTCGCACTATGTCACTTCGCTCGCCCGTCTTCACATCAATTTTGGAGATCGCGCCCTGCGAATCCCCTCTCTTATACCCATCGGTGAGGATAGACCGCATATCCGGGGACCAGCGAAGCCAACGTATGTTTGGAAGATTGCCGGAAAGAGTTCGCTCCCGACCGGTTGAAAGCGTCCGAATATGAACGGCCTGCGACTCATCACTATGCCGTTCGCAATAGGCCAGATACTGGCCATCAGGTGACCAGTCGTGACAGCCAGTCGCTCCGCTCTGGCGCACAGGCATGGGTTCGGATAAGAACTCGCCTGTCTCTAAATCGAGCTTCGCCACGAAGACGTCCTCGAGCGTTTGCTCATGTCCGTAGTAGTACGAGCCTTGCGGCGTGAATCCTATCGGGGTGATGTTTCCTATGCCGTGCCTTGTCAACTTGGGGAATCCTTGCGGCTTTCCGTTGGCCACTGTCAAAAGCCATGCATCCCAAGTTCCGGTACGATCACTGATAAAGAACATATGCTTTCCATCCGGCGTCCAGCCAAGAAACCTGTCGTCGGCCGGATGGTTGATAATGGAGAGTTCGCGATTCTCACGCAAGTCGAACACAAAAACATCCCGTTTCGATGTATCTTCGGGCTGGCGACAGTCGTAGGCAATGAAACGTCCATCCGGTGAAACATCGAGCTTTCCGGGATAGCTTGTACCCACGGGCACGATGTGTTCAAGCGAACCGTCCGAGGCGGAGATCCAAACCATCTGCCAGATATCGTTCTCTTCCACAACGGCCAGTATCTTCTTACCATCAGAAGACCAATCCCTGGGCATCAGCCATTTTCCCTCGCACAGAACTCGGTGGTCTTCACCATCAAGACTGACTATATTCAAGCTTGAAGCATTCTTCTTAGGATCGTGCCGAAGGTATGCGACTTCTTTGCTGTCGGGCGATACCGCTGAGACAAGCGGAGAGCCGGTTTCGTCCGAGCCCCCGGAGACCAATATTCGGGATTTGCCGGTCGCCAGCTCACGGATGACAAGTGCTCCCGTTTCCCAATCCCGGTCAGACATATACGTGCCATCGGGAGAAAGATTGGCAAATGGACCCCGCCACTCATACCCAACCCTTCGCACCGTCATGGCGGAAACAGGCATCGCAGGGTTGGTTTCTGAAGCTCTCGTGCGTTTGCCGTTGGGCAGAGAGATGCAGGCCAGGACGACAATGAAGATGACGGCCAATGGCGACCAACGATAGGAGTTGCTTGTGAATTGTGTAATCATGGCAATTCTCCTTTTCAGCTGGGATCTGTTTTCCATGATTCCCGCTATGGCAGGTAGCGGGCGCGATCGGGAGAAACGGCGTACGAGGCCCAGTATCGCGCCGCCGTATTCTTGTGATTTGTCCTGGCCCGTTCGCGTGAGGACCAAAGCGTCGCAAGCCAGCTCCCGGTCCGTCCGCATTCGATAGAATGCAAACCAGACGAGCGGATTGAACCAGTGCAGGATCTGCAGCAGGCTTGTCAGCCACCCGAGGTAAATGTCGTGGCGTTTGAGGTGAGCCAGCTCGTGCAGGAAGACGTATTGCATTTCCTCTCGGTTCGCGGACTCGATCATTTCTTTCGGCAGGAGCAGACGAGGCCGGACAAATCCGAAAAGACCCGGACTCCTGACGTGACTGCTCGGGACGACGACGAGAAGGCTCTGGATATCCATCTGCGTCTTGCACTCTTCGAACAGTTCGAGCATGTCCCCGTTCATCAGCGGTCGGTCACGCTTGACGATCCGCCAGAGGCCCAGATCGCTAACAAGAATGTATGCCCCGACTATTATCG
>LJTR01000431.1 GCA_001303465.1 Phycisphaerae bacterium SG8_4 | reverse complement strand
CTTAAACCCGGAAACTCTCAAGCGAGTCAACATAGTTTCACAGTCTCATTTTGGTGATATGCCAAACATTACGGCAACGATAATCAAGAACCTTCACACTTACACAACTATTGTTGCTTAATTTGGCAAGAAAGTCCAAAGGTTTTCGGCGACAAAAACAGCCCAAATAGCACCTGGAACCACCAGCGTCAGTCTGAGTTTACCACTTCAGGATCGCGCCGGTATCGGCGCTGGTTGCCATTGAGGCGTATTTTGCGAGACAGCCTTCGGTTATCTTCGGCTTGGGCGCGGTCCATGATTTCTTGCGCTCGGCGAGCTGGCCCTCGGAGAGTCTTACGCTCAGACTATTCTTGGGGATATCTATTTCGATTGTATCGCCGTCTCTGAGCAGTCCGATGGGGCCGCCTACGGCAGCTTCGGGGCTGATGTGCCCGATGCAGGCGCCTCTCGTGCCGCCGCTGAATCTTCCGTCCGTGATCAGGGCGACGGACTCGCCCAGACCGGCGCCGACAATATAACTTGTCGGGCTCAGCATCTCCTGCATCCCCGGCCCGCCCTTGGGGCCTTCGCAGCGAATCACCACGACGTCGCCTTTCTTGACCTTACCCGCCAGAATGCCGTCACATGCCTCTTCCTGGCTCTCGAATATGACCGCCGGCCCGCAGTGCGTGAGCATCGCAGGGGCGACGCCCGCTGTCTTGACTACGCTGCCTTTTGGAGCGAGATTGCCCGTTAGAATCGACAGACCGCCTGTTTTGGAATACGCATTGTCGAGCGTGCGGATCACCTCGGTGTCCGTCGACTTTGCATCGGCAATGTTTTCGCCCAGTGTTTTGCCCGTTACCGTCGGACAGTCGGCATTGACAAGCCCCTCGAGCTTACTTACTTCGTTCAGTATCGCGCTTATGCCGCCGGCGGCGTCGACGTCCTCGACGTGATACTCGCTGGACGGTGAGACTTTGCAGATATTTGGGCATGAGGCCGATATCTCATTTATACGTTCCAGGTCATATTTGACTCCGGCCTCGTTGGCAACCGCCAGCGTGTGCAGGACGGTATTGGTCGAGCCGCCCATCGCCATATCCAGAACCAGGGCATTATCGAGAGATTTGGCGGTGATAATGTCCAGCGGTTTGAGATCTTTCTCGATGAGAGCCATGATCTGCTTGCCCGTCGCCTTGTAGAGCGCCTGGCGTTTCGGATCGACGGCCAGAATCGTCCCGTTTCCGGGCAGCGCCATTCCAATCGCCTCGCAGAGGCAGTTCATCGAGTTGGCGGTAAACATCCCCGAGCAGCTTCCCTGGCCGGGGCATGCCTTGTGCTCAAGCTCCTCTAACTTCTCTTTGTCAATCGTGCCGGCGTTGAGCGCAGCTACACCCTCGAATACGCTGATAAGATCGACAGTCTTCCCGTCGTCCGTCTTGCCCGCGGCCATGGGTCCGCCCGAGACGAAGATTGTCGGGATGTTTAGCCTGACCGCCGCCATCAGCATCCCCGGGATGATCTTGTCGCAGTTGGGGATGCATATGAGGCCGTCAAAGCAGTGTGCCCGGGCCATTGTCTCAACCGAATCGGCGATGATTTCGCGCGAGGCCAGAGAATACTTCATACCCGTATGGCCCATGGCGATCCCGTCACAAACCGCGATGGTATTGAACTCGAAAGCAGCTCCTCCGGCGCTGCGAACAGAGGCCTTGACCACCTGTGCCACCTCGCGAAGGTGAATGTGGCCCGGCACTATCTCGCAGAAGCTGTTGGCGACGCCAATGAACGGCTTGTTGATATCTACATCACTGAGACCGCATGCATGAAGCAGGCTCCGATGGGGGGCTCGCTGGAAGTCCTTCTTTACTGTATCGCTTCTCATAATCCGGTTTCTCCAAAATTGTATAGCAGACTTCTTCAAAAATCAGAAGAACGCATTCTAACCGCTGACAAGAGGCGAATAAAGAAAAATCGGTTGTCTTAAGAAGGACAAAACATATAATGACCTGTGAAAAACGCTGTTTCAATAGACGTTACGGGAGATTAGACGATGAATCATATCGGAATCTACAGTCTCGTTGTGTGCATTGTGCTCTTGGCGGCCGGCTGTGCCGCGCCTTCCAGAAAGATCGTCAAGACCGAGGCCGGCCAACAAGAGACGATTAAGACTCAGGTTGAAACTAGAGAAACTGTCAGAACCGAAGTCGAGGCCGAACAGCAGGGGCCATCTATCAACTTGGAGTTGAAGTTCGTTGAGGCCGATTCGACGACCTACAGGGTGGCGCTGGAAAACGACAAGAGTGTGCAATGGGAAGGTGGCGCGAGCAAGCCGCCAGGCTTTGAAGGCGGACACACGGGCAACAAGATGGAAATAACCTTCACACAACAGATACAAAGCGTCGATGATCAAGGCAATGCCACTGCAAGAATTACGATCAAAGCACTGAAGTATATGGTAACGATCAAGAACAATGTCACTATGGATTTCGACAGCTCGAGGCAAGAAGATCGGAGCAGCCCCTTGAGCAAGCTGATAGGGCAGAGTTATACGATAGAGATCACGCCTTCGGGACTGGTTTCCAAGGTCTCCGATACGAACGACGCTCTTGCAGCGGTCAAGGGCGACTCAGCGGCCAACAATGTGGCCGTCAGACTGCTTTCGGCCGACGCCATCAAGGAACAACACACCATCCCGTCCCTGCCCGCTGCGGGCAAGAGCCAAACGCGAGAAGGCGACAACTGGAGCAGCTTGAAGAGGGTCTCTTTCGATCTGATGGGAGCCAAATCGTACGAGAAGGTCTATACGCTCAAGGAGATTACAGATGTGGACAATCGCCGCCTTGCGGTCGCCGAGATGGAAGCCGTTGCCTCGGCCGAAGATGCCAAGCAATTGCACAGGCAGCAGGCTGCGACGGCAGGTCCTCTGTCGGCGATGTCCGACAGTACAGAGGAGTATACCGGCAGGCTTGAGCTGGATGTCACCGAGGGCAAGGTCCAGGAATGTCACGAGAAGCTCCTTGTGGAGTGGTTCATAGTCAACCCTAATCCGAAGGCCGATGAACCGCCCGCCGCTCTGAGAATGGCTGCGAGGCGTCTCTACAGCATCGAAAGAGTTGATTAAAAAGGGAAGAAGTTGAAACGCACACCGGTAGCTCTGACTGGTCTGTTGATGATTGCCCTGGCGGGATGTGGGCCGAGAGGCGATGTGCCAGGGCCGTTGGGCGCCGGCAGGGAGCTCTTGACGGTAGATTTTGAGAAGGGCCGGACGCTTGCCTACAAGTTTGTCTCAAGCAGAGACATAACGATCGGCTGGGATACATCGGTAACAACGCCACGACCGGGTGGGCGCACCGACGACAAATTCTCCGAGTCGATGGAGGTGGTCATGCTCTACAGGGCGACTGATGTCAACCACTATGGACTTACTACTATCGAGGCAACCTGTAAATCAGTGAGAGTCTCACGAAGCAAAGGTTCGCGAAAGGACGCCGTTCAGTCTCTGGCGGGCAGGACGTTCACGCTCGCGGTCGGGCCGACGGGCAGGATAGAGGATTATTCGCAACTGGATAAACTGCTCAAGCAGATCGGCGAAGAGGCGTTCCGCCCCGAAACCGACAGAGGCAGGATCAAGGAGCCCGACATGATTGGGGACTTTGTTGCTTGGCAATGGTTTCTGTGGGACGCAATCTCGAGTATAGAAAGACCCTCCGAAGGTGTAAAGGCCGGCCAGAGCTGGAAATCAAAACTGTCTGTGCCGACGCCTATGGTCATGCGAAAGGCCAGAGACGTCACCTACAGGCTCTCTGAAATCCGCCCGAGCGCCAACGGTAGGCTTGCGGTAATTGGCAGTTCATATCAGCAGGCCGACTCGGTCCCTCGCAGCTGGCCGATACCCTACTGGGGCAGTTTTCAGATGGCCGGCCCGTTCGGCTTCTACAGAAATTACAAGATCCTGAGTCTGCACGGCCAAGGCGAAGAGCTTTTCAACATCGACGCCGGCAGAACTGAACGATACAAACAACAGTACGAACTTCAGTTGAGCGCCTCGTTGCTGCTTCCTCTGCCCGGGGCAAGCCCGAGGATAACTATCGATCAAAGTCTGACAATGGAGCTGCTTGACGATTGAATTGTGCGCCTGGCACATCGTCTGGCGCCAGACGAAAATACGAGAGAGAATTATGGAACGCAAGAATCTATGGGCTCCGTGGCGAATCGGATATATACAGGGCCTGGGTACCGAGCCCGGCAATGCGCATGACAACGAGACCACCGCAAGCCAAGACCGCGGCTGTTTCATCTGCCACAATCTGAAACACCCGGAGGACGACGACAAGAATCTTGTGCTGTGGCGCACGGACAACCATCTGGCAATCCTGAATCGCTACCCCTACAACAACGGGCATCTGCTGATAGCGCCGGTCAGGCACATCCCCGACCTGACTGATTTGAGCGACGAAGAACTGCTGGAAATGACCAAGCTGATCCGAGAATCGCAGAGGGCCCTGTCGTTGACGATAAAGCCGCACGGCTTCAACGTCGGTATGAACTTCGGTCGATGTGGCGGGGCGGGCCTGCCGGGGCATTTACATGTCCACGTTGTGCCGCGATGGGATGGCGACACAAATTTCATGCACGTGTGCGGCGATACAGATGTCATCAGCCAGAGCCTGGCCGAGCTTCTCGGTTTGCTCAGGCAGGTGAGCAAAGAACAGAACCTTCCCGCTTTGTGAAGGGCTATCTCAGGGGTGCCAAAAGTGTCGGAAGAACTCAGTCCATACGCCGTCACCGCCGAGAGCAGCCGGGGCCGTGCTCATCTGGAAGAGCCGCACTCTTATCGTTCGGATTTCGAACGCGACCGCGACCGTATAATCCATTCTTCGGCGTTTCGCCGGCTCGAAGGCAAAACGCAGGTCTTCACCCCGGGCATGGATGATTATTACAGGACACGTCTTACGCACAGCATCGAGGTGGCCCAGATAGGAAGGACCATTTCAAAAGAGCTCGGTCTCAACGAAAGTCTGACCGAGGCGATATGTCTGGCGCACGACT
>LJTR01000430.1 GCA_001303465.1 Phycisphaerae bacterium SG8_4 | reverse complement strand
GGCGACTGCGCCAGAGTAACGATCGAGCCGAGCAATTCGCTGCGCGTCGGCATCTTGGCGAGTTTCTCCGCCGCGACGGCATCCAGGACGTCGCCGTCAAGGAACGCACCTTTAAACTCCATGACCGGGACTTTCTTGGTCCACTCGAGAAGTTCCTTGGCAACGTCCACGATGCTGTCGCCGCCGTAAGCGACCGTGCAGGGGCCGCTGAACAAAGACCCGGCCGGCTCCATGCCTTGATTCGCGAGCGCCTTTTTGAACAAAGAGTTCTTGACCATGGACAATCCGATGCCTTTTTCCTTGAGCTCGCCGCGCATCACATTGTTGCTGACTCCATCGATGCCCATTGTGCTGACAACCACGAACTCTTTGACGTTATCGTCTACGATCTTCTTCTCTAATTCAGCTTGCAGTAGCCCTTTTACGTACTTGCTCATATTTTCTTCTCTCGCGTCACTTACCTGTGTTATCGCTAATTTAAGAATCAACTCTGATGCCGGGGCTCATCGCTGCGGATATGCACATCTTCTTGAGATACGTCCCTCTTGCCGCAGTTGGTTTGATCTTCTTGATGTGGGCGACAAACGCTTCGATGTTCTCGACCAGTTTGCCGGCCTCAAAGCTTTGTTTTCCAACCACCACATGGACATTGCCCCCGGAATCGTTTCTAAACTCGACTTTTCCGGCGGCAAACTCCGCGACAGCCTCCGTGACATTGGCGGTAACCGTGCCGTTCTTGGGCGAGGGCATCTTTCCCTGCGGCCCGAGCACACGGCCGAGCTTGCCGACCTTGCCCATCACCTTGGGCGAGGCAATAGCAACGTCGAAATCGCTCCAGCCGTCGGATACTTTCTTGACCAGCTCATCACACCTCGCAGAAAGCGATGACTCGTTTCTGCTTGCCTATCCCGTGGGGCAGGGATATCGAACCGCGAACCAACTGGTCGGCCTGCTTCGGATCTATACCCAACTGCATAACGCATTCCACCGTCTGGTCGAACTTAACGGACTTGAACGATTTGATCTTCTCGACCGCCGCAGCCAAGCTCAGGGTCTCTTTGCCCGTCTGCTCAGATTCTTTCCTGTATCTCTTGCTTCTAGCTCGCATCTATCCTATTCTCGTACTTTATGCAGGTATTCTTCGCTAATCAATCACATCCACGCCCATGCTTCGGGCCGTGCCTCTGATAATCTTCTCGGCCTGGTCCAAATCGTAGGCATTCAGGTCGTTGAACTTGGTCTGAGCAATCTTACGCACCTGTTCTGCGGTGACCGTTCCGACCTTTTCCTTATTCGGGATGCCACTGCCCTTGGCGACTTCCGCAGCCTGCTTAAGCAGTACCGCCGCCGGGGGGCTCTTCACTTCGAAAGTGAAACTCTTGTCCGAAAAGACGCTTATGACCACCGGCACGGTTGTCCCGTTGAGTTCCCTTGTTCGCTCATTGAACTGCGAGACAAACTGACCGATGTTAACGCCGTGCTGGCCCAGGGCCGGCCCTATCGGCGGAGCCGGCGTCGCCTGTCCACCCGGCGCCTGCAACTTAATCTTTACTGCTATCTCTTTGGCCATTGCTCACCCTTTGCTTATTGACTGGTGATTTTCTCGTATTGTAATCCTCAAGTGCCGATCCACTTACAGTTTCTCGATTTGCCAATACTCTATATCCAGCGGCGTACTGCGGCCGAATATCGTAACGATCACCTTGACGATACCACGTTCGGCATCTATCGAATCGACAACCCCCTCGAAGTTTTCAAAGGCACCTTCCCGAATCTTGATCATATCACCCTTTTCGAATTCGACCTTGATGCTCGGTGCCTCCTCAGGCTTTTCGGCCTCCAGAAGCATCTTGGCCACGTCAGTATCACGCATCGGCGTCGGCTGACCCTCGGTCCCAATGAAATCCCCGACCCCGGAGGTTCCCTTGATCATGAACCAGGCCTTTTCCGGCACCCGCCCGTCCTCGGTCGAATCCATCTCCATGAATACATAGCCCGGATACAGCTTTCGCTTATGGACCGTCTGTTTGCTTCCGCGGATACGTTTGATACGCTCGATAGGGACCTCAATCCTGCCGATAATGTCGGAGAGCCCTTCCCGTTCAACCTTCCGGGCAAGAGCGTCCCTGACCTGAACCTCTTTGTTTGCCGCGACTCGTAAAACGTACCACTGCATATTTCTACCCGCAATCCCTGTGCTCTACCCCAATTGTCCAACTATATAAGCCAATCAAAGAAGACTTTGAAGGCGATATCCGTAGTTCCGAGCAGTGTCGCCATAATAATAATGACAACCACGACGATAATCGTCGAGACAGTTATTTCCTGTTTGCTCGACCAGCTAACCTTTTTCATCTCACCTTCGGCGGCGATCATGAAGTCAGCGATTGAGGGCCTGTTGACCAGCCAGAAAATCAGCAGAGCCAACGACACGAACAACCCTGCGGGCACCATAGTCGCAATCCACAAGGCCGTTCTCCTGCTCAAGCCCCAGGATGCGGCTTCCAGCTTGTTGAAAAGCTGCAAACAGCCCAATCCTGCGATCAATGCAACAGCAAATGCACTGCAAAGCCTCGTATACTTGCCCTGTCCACGTTTGTAGATGTCAAAAACCATGCTGACCTCACATACATCAGACACAAAACGAATCCGCCAGCCCCATGTCCGGCTTCACGCGTCAAAACAGGCCAGGAGGGAATCGAACCCCCAACCTTCGGTTTTGGAGACCGACGCTCTGCCAAATTGAGCTACTGGCCTACTCGACTGTTTATCTGTCAGATTACTCGCGATCGTCTGGGACACCAATATTCGCACTCTCGCACAATCTTTTACTTGCGTCTTATCTTGTGAGCAGTATGTTTGCGGTCATTCTTGCAGAACTTCTTGAGTTCCAGTTTCGGCGTACCCTCTGCCACACTGACACTCGTGCGATAATTCCTACTGCTGCACTGCCGACACTCAAGCCAGACATATTCCCTTTTGCTTTTCTTTTTGGCCATAAAATTCATCCCAACAAAGCACGGCCGCCAAGTCAACGTATATCAGTCTGGCATGCAAATAGCCCACCTTCGATACGTTTGGCCGGTGTGAACACTCTTGTTTTGACGCTCGCAGATTCCGGAGAAGTCATCCAGAGATATTTCAGGCAATTACCTTGGTTACCACGCCGGCGCCAACGGTCCTGCCGCCCTCGCGAATGGCAAAGCGAAGTCCGTCTTCCATGGCGATCGGTGCGATAATCTCGACCTCCATCGCTATGTTGTCGCCAGGCATGCACATCTCTGCGCTCTTTCCTTCCCGACTCATTAAAGCAAGCACCGAGCCGGTGACGTCAGTCGTTCTGAAGTAAAACTGCGGCTTGTAGTTCGCGAAGAACGGCGTATGACGACCACCTTCCTCCTTGGTAAGAACATAGACCTCAGCCTGAAACTTAGTGTGCGGTGTAATACTGCCGGGCGCTGCGACAACTTGTCCCCGTTCCAGCTCTTTCTTTTCCACTCCGCGCAGGAGCAAACCAACGTTATCGCCGGCCTGACCATCATCGAGCGTCTTGTTGAACATTTCCACCCCTGTAACCACGGTCTTGCGTGTTTCTTTTGCAAGCCCGACTATTTCCATCTCGTCGCCGGTGTGGACTATGCCACGCTCGATCCGGCCCGTACCGACGGTGCCGCGGCCCTTGATACTGAATACGTCCTCGACCGGCATGAGAAACGGCTTGTCGACATCACGCTCAGGCAGCGGGAAATAATCGTCGACGGCAGCCATCAACTCGTCGATGCTGGCACAGGCCTCGTCATCCTTGCCTTCGCACTCCATCGCAGCCAGAGCCGATCCTCTGATTATGGGAATATCATCGCCGGGGAATTCGTACTTGTTCAGAAGGTCTCTGGTCTCCAGCTCCACCAGATCAATCAGTTCGGGATCATCCACCTGGTCGACCTTGTTCAGGTAAACAACGATCTTGGGCACATTGACCTGACGGGCAAGCAAGATGTGCTCGCGGGTCTGCGGCATGGGGCCGTCGCCTGCGGCTACCACCAGAATAGCCCCGTCCATCTGGGCCGCCCCGGTAATCATGTTCTTGATGTAGTCGGCGTGGCCCGGACAGTCAACATGGGCGTAATGGCGGTTCTCCGTCTCATACTCGACATGAGCAGTATTGATCGTAACGCCGCGCTCCCTTTCTTCCGGGGCGTTGTCGATGTCTTCAAATCTCTTGATGTTGCCGCTGCCCGCTTTCTGCGCCAATCGCATCGTGATTGCGGCCGTCAGTGTCGTCTTACCGTGATCAATATGGCCGATGGTTCCAATATTGATATGTGGTTTTGTCCGCTCAAATACCGCCTTAGCCATCTTAGTGTTAACCTCCAATGTGCTGTGTTAGCGTCTAATTGTTTCTTTTCCTTGATTTCAAATCGTAAATCGCAATTATAATCAACTCACAATCCAGATCGTCAGCATCCGGCCGCACCGGAGGGCTCAGACACACACAGCCGCCCCGGAAGCCGTCGGCCGCCATCTTGGCTTGATCCGCTTTCATTTAGCTGCTGATGGGGCTTGAACCCATGACCTCGTCCTTACCAAGGACGCGCTCTACCACTGAGCTACAGCAGCAATACCCTACCCACAGTAACATCCCGGCTCAGCCGGGACACTCCCATGAATCGAGCCAAAGACCCCATCTACTGCCGGCCAGAACACCGGAGCGCAAAGACAATACCCCTTACTCACCGAGGCCCACTCGAAATGCGAACAGACCACAGGAACACGCCAATTTGCCAGTAGCTTCTTAATATAAACCCAATAATCTACCCAGCCGAATGAAAGAGTGCAAACATAAAAAGAAAAAAATGGAAAAAAAATGAAAATTTTGCCAATTTTCTCTGCCCGCGACTCAAGTGTGCGCTTTTCGCCCGTTGCTACCTGCAACTCGCTCTGGTGGTTCAATTACCAGCTCCCGACGTCTCGACGCCGCTGCGCACGACCGGAACAGGGAAGCAAAAGCGGCGATGATCAACCTGATCTGGCTCATTTTCGGCTCGACAGGCCAAAATGTTTGTCGGCAAAATCCATGAAATTCTGCCAGTCGTATTCGGTCAGGCCATGGCCCCCGGAACGGACGTGGTAGCCAATCGCCCCTTCCTTGATGGGTGTATCCAGCGCCGGCATCCGGTCGATCCCGAGCCCGTCGCGACCCAGCAGGCTATAGACCGCTCCTGCATGTCTGCAGGCTAGAAACTCACCTCGCGGATCGGCCCATAAGTCCTTGTCGGCACTGGTCACATACACCGGGCGAGGCGCCATCAGCGCGATAAGCATGTGCTGGTCCACGGGCAGATCGTCTTCTTTATCGTTGTATTTCTTGAAGTTCTCGCAGAACCAGTGGGGAAAGCTTGCGTTGATGCGCCCTACAGTCTCGCCGAACCGCCGCCTGCTGAGAGCCGCCCCGCCGCAGCCGGAGTTGTTCGAGATCACAAAGGCAAAACGTTCGTCCTGAGCCCCTGCCCAAAGGGCAGTCTTGCCCAGACGCGAGTGGCCGAGCACGAAAACGCGGGCTTGATCAATGTCATCATCGGTCTCGAAATAGTCCATGGCCCGACTCAGGCCCCAGGCCCAGGCGCCGATCGAACCCCAGGCATCGTCTTGCCGCTCGCCGTTGCCAAGTTTGTCAAACAACGGATGCACGCCGTTCTTGAAACCATCGTGAAAGTCGGGATCGATATCGCCATAATAGATCGTTGCCAGGCCGTAGCCCCGCTCGAGAATGCCCTCTACCGGGTAGCTCGAAGAGCTTGTGCCCCTCGACTGCTCGGTTGCGCGGTTGTTTACCGATCCGCCGCGACCCGGCCGCATCCAGCTTGTCGAGAGCTTGATGGCAGGATCGGCGTTTATTGTGTGGTTGCCGCCAAAGTTCAGAAGAACAAAAGT
>LJTR01000429.1 GCA_001303465.1 Phycisphaerae bacterium SG8_4 | reverse complement strand
GTTCACTTTTCCAGAGAATGCGGCCGTTCTGAGGATCGACAGCAACGATTCCGCCGTTGTTTTGGCTTAGTCTAAAATCCCTCCCAGGCGCAGTGTGGGTTCGGTCGGTGTCTCTGACACATAGAAACAGCGTCTCGGAATCCAACAGGATCTCATCCGTGCCTTCGGTTCCTTCGAGGACGTGCAGCAACTGACCACTCGCCGCATATAGCACACTAACGGGCGCTTCGTATCCGAGAGTCACGTAAAGTTCTTGGCCTGCGGCAACCAGACGCCGCGTCGTTGTTCGCGGCAGCTGCCGAAGCATCGAGGCCCGCTCGCGTGGATTGTCCCAACGGGATTCTACATGCCACTGGCGCCATCCCCAATCGGGCATTGGAAGCTTCCAAAGCAGTACGCCGTTGAATCCATCTCGGGCAATGAGCGACCACTGAGACGGGAAGCGTTTTTCAGGCTGACCCACCGGGCCCTCATCCCAGATATAGAAAATGCGTCCCCCTGCCGCGACCATAGCGGCCATGCTGGAGTTGATCTCATGGCTGCGGGCATACGCCGGACCGCATACCCACTGTATCCGCTGCGGGGGCCCCACAGCCTGGTCACGAGAGACAGCGTTATTGTCCGCCCCATACAGGTAATGCGGCCAGTCGTCTATCTCTTCTGGAACGGGCTTGATGTAAGACGAGTATTCGGCCGAAACCGGTTCAGTGTCCAATGCGGCAATTTGACAATCCTTGTGAACAACCGCCCTGCCTCGCGGCGTCAAAACGCGTTTGATTTCACTTGCGAGGAGTCCTGTGTCTCCATCGTCAATGATCAGCAGATTGACCTGGTTCTCGGCAAAGGGAAGTCTTCGGCCCTGCCAGTGCTTGATGGAAAGTCGTCCATAGGCTCCGGTTGCCCGAACGGTGTGACGTGCTCTTTCAACCTGTTCGTGATCTTTCTCAAGCCCTTGAATGACATACTGCTTGTTGTTACCCAGTGCCGCTATGAGAGTTCCGTCACCGCAACCTACATGCACAATGAAACCACCCTTAAGGTTGCCTGTCTTGGTGAAGATGTTCTCATCTTTGGCCGAGGCAAACACTGTTGTATATGATGACAGCGCAATGCACATACCTGCTATTGCTACAACGTTGATGATATGAGAGTTTCTTTCCATGGCACTTTCCTTGCTGTACCCTTCAGGGTAGTAAATTCCCGCGAGCAAAACCATAACATGTTATTTTAGAGCCACTCACCCGCGCAAGAACGCGAATTTTCGATCAGGAGCACTATAGTATCAGAATACTGCCGGAATTGCACCTGCTTAAGATACTCCGAGCCAGTGAATTGTTGCAGTCTCGATGATATTTTGCTATTGTGGGGTTTAAAGGGTGCAGCAGCTTGGAGAAGTGACCAAGGGAAGCCTCAGATTGGACATCCAAAAAGGCAAGAGAGGGTTCGATATGAACGACGACAATTCGCAGGTCGCCGAGAGAGGCCGTGACGAGAGTTCCTATTCTGCCAGCCGGCGACGATTCCTCAAGGGTCTGGGAAGTGGAATCGTAATACTGTTCTCCGCCGGTGACGTGCAGCGTGGATGGGGGAGCAGAGGTGGCGGCTCTGCTGGAGGCCCCGCTGGCGGCCCTGTTTTTGACGCGCATCTTCATATAGGCCAAGACGGCAAAGTCACCTGTTTCACGAGCAGGGTCGAGCAGGGGCAGGGCGTCATGACTTCCCTGGCCCAGTCGCTGGCCGACGAGCTTGACGTGTCATTGGAATCGGTCGAGATGGTCATGTCGGACACGGGTCGCTGCCCGGACGACGGTGCCACATGGGGCTCGACGACAACGCCGACGTTCGGACCCATTCTCAGGGCAGCCGCGGCCGAGGCCCGCGCCGTCCTGATCGACCTGGCTTCCCTGCGGCTCGACGTGCCGAAGGACCAACTGGCCGTCAGAGACGGCGTCGTGTTTGACAAGAATCAAGAGTCTCGCAAAGTAACATACGGCGAACTGACCGAAGGCATGACAATCGAGAGGCGCCTGCAGACCTCGTCCAGGATCAAGACTGTCGGCCAATACAATCTCATAGGTAAACCTACCAATCGCCTTGACGCCGTGGAGAAGGTGACAGGCCAGGCCATGTATACCGGTGACTTCCGAGTTCCCGGCATGGTGCATGCAAGGGTACTGCGGCCTCCGTCGCACGGCGCCAGGCTCACGAGCCTCGATACGGCTGCCGTGGACGGCCATGACGGATGCCAGGTAATCCGAGACGGTGAACTGGTAGCTGTACTGCACGAGTATCCCGACCAGGCGGAGAACGCCCTGTCCAAGCTCAAGGCCGATTACGATATACCTGAACCGCGTTTTGACGACGAGACCATATTCGATTACTTCATTGAGAATGCCGGCCAGGGCAATGTGGACAGCAGGGCCGGCAATGTCCAACCAGGCGGCAGAAACCCTCTCCCCGTGCTTGAGCAGACTTATTTGAACGGTTATGTCGCCCATGCGTCGATGGAGACCCACACTGCTTTGGCGCAGTTTGAAGGTGACGATCTTACCGTATGGGCCTCCTCCCAGACACCGTACCTTCATGCCTCGGAGATAGCTCGCGAGTTGGGCATGCCCTCCGGGAATGTCCGCGTGATTGTCCCCTTCGTGGGAGGCGGGTTCGGAGGAAAGATCGACGGTGGCCAGGCCATCCAGGCGGCAAAGTTGGCCAGGAAGGCAGGCAAACCCGTGATGCTGGTCTGGACTCGCGAGGATGAGTTCTTCTATGACACGTTCCGACCCGCGGCCGCGATCAATATAAAGTCCAGTGTCGACGCTTCGGGCAAGATCGTCAAGTGGGATTACGCAATCCACGGGATGGGTGGGCGCGGCGCCCAATTGTTCTACGACGTTCCAAATTATCTCATTACCCGTTACAGCCGACTTCAGAATGGCGAACAGCAGCATCTTCTGCAAACCGGCGCATGGCGCGGGCCCGACAACAACACCAACAGCTTTGCGCGAGAATCGCACATCGACCTGATGGCCGCCCATGCGGGAATTGACCCGCTGGATTTTCGCCTGAGGAATATCAGAGACCAAAGGTTCCATGCGGTCCTCAATGCCGGGGCGGAAAAATTCGGCTGGACGCCTGCCGAAGGCCCCAGCGGGCGCGGCTACGGGGTAGCCTGTGGCTATGACGTAAGTGTGCCCGTCGCTCTCTTCGCTGAGGTCCAAGTCGACGAGAGCACCGGAGCCATACAGGTCAAGCGTGTGGTCTGCGCGCAGGACCTCGGCCTCGTCATCAATCCCGAAGGCGTCGCGCTGCAGACCGAAGGTTGTATTACCATGGGATTGGGCTACGCACTGACCGAGGAAGTCCACTTCACCGGCGGGGTGGTCCATGATCTGGGCTTCGGCTCATATGAGTTGCCTCGCTTCTCCTGGGTGCCCGAGATCGAGATGGTGCTGATAGAGGCGGATGACCAGCCCTCCAGGGGAGCGGGCGAGCCTGCCATCATCTGCATGGGCGGCGTTCTTGTAAATGCCGTCTACGATGCAATCGGCGTCAGGCTGACCCAGATTCCGATGACGCGCGAAAGAGTACTGCAGGCACTTGCCTGATACGTCTGAAATGCCTTTGCAGCCGCACACTACTTCTAAAAACTGACCACGGTTTCGGATAGCTTCGATCGTTCGGCAGTGAAGATCGTACTTGCCAGGGCGCGGGGCGGTGATCAATGTAGCCTCAGAGGTGTTTTGCGCTCGTAGAATTGACGATTTACATCCGACGAGTGTACCAGGCCATCTATTCAAAGAAGGAAACAAACGTCACATCTTACATGGGTGATGACACGGTCTGTCAAAGAATGCTGACGTTTTGTAGGTCAAAAGACTGGGGCTGTTTGGTGGCCTATCTCACTTGCTCGCATCTTCTATCTTCTGCCTGTAGCAGGTTTGCTCGCCGCTCTTTAGCTTCTTCTGGCTTGTTCCAGGCTTCGTAAAGATCAGTCAAATTGTTCAAAGACTCCAAAGTGGGTGGGTGCCACCGACTTTGCGGCGGAGGCTTCGAGGGGCAGTATGCCGGCTTTGTCCCTGTTGTATAAGAATATGTAAGACTTAGAACGGCCAGCCGGGAAGCTCCTCACACGATTGCAGTGCCAGAATGGCAAAGGCACTGCCAAAATTCGAGAAGTAATGTCGGCTGTCCTTGGCAGGTGAACGACAAAACCATTTTCCACTGATTCGTTGGTTGCTCAACAGCCAGTCTATTCCGCGCCTCAGTCGCAGATCGTCGCTTGATACTCCCAATTCGCGGGCAACAATGATCGTAAAACCGGTAGCATAGGCATCGCTGGTCTTCGTGTCGTGTGGTTTACCGTCCAAGCGCCTAAGGTCCTTCCAGTCCGCCAAAAGACCCGGGGTGGACCATCCGCCATCAGGACGTTGAATTGCATATAACTCGTCGAGTGTCTGCGCTCGCTGTTGATCGCTCATCAAATCATTGACGTAACAGGATGCCCAGGCAATCATCGCCCGATGATGGAGTGACAGCGGTGGATTGTTCCTCAAAAATACTCGTATTTTTTCAAGGCATCGGCGAGCTTCTTCTGTCTCGGCATATCGATCTGGAGCTATTCCCGTGGTCAGAGCTGCGAGCGTGACGCCATAGTGTTCATCATATTCTGTGGGAGGATAACCATCGTTGCGCCAGGTCCAACCTCCGTCTTCCCGCTGGAAGTCCGACATTACCTGAAGGGCCTGGCGCGTAATCGGGTGCAAACGTCCTGTCGTTTGAAGATCATTGAAGACAAGTCCGGAAGCGACAACCACGGTTTCCTGTATGTTGCGCGGGGGGCTCTCCTTCCACCGCCTGGTAACGTACTCTTCGAACAGACCACGAACCTCCCCGGAGTCCTCCAAGACCGAATGCAGGGCCGGACGAGCAAACATGTAGCCCATGTTCACATGACATGCCGCGCAACTGCGTGACTTCTGCCAGTGCAGCGACGCTGTATCAAGATAACGAGCTGCATTTTCGGCCGAAAACACATCCGCAAAGGGCTCGTCAGCGGTGATCT
>LJTR01000428.1 GCA_001303465.1 Phycisphaerae bacterium SG8_4 | reverse complement strand
TGGACCGAGAGCTTCGCCTGATCACAGTACTCGGTGATAGGGATTCCTCGCACCAGCTCCATGACAAAATAGGGCCGACCGGTATCGGTCGATCCGGCATCCAGCACCTTGGCGATGTTCGGATGGTCCATCATGGCCAACGCCTGACGCTCGGCTTCGAAGCGGGCGACAACCTCTCTGGTGTCCATCCCTAACTTGATGATCTTGAGAGCCACTCGCCTTTTCACCGGTTTCTTCTGCGCGGCCGCCCAGACCACACCGAAGCCACCTTCGCCTATTTTTTCCAGGAGCTTGTATCGCCCAACGACAGAGCCGGAACCCTCAGTCAGAGCCGAGTCTTCCAGCGTAACTTCAGCTTCCAGGGCCGGCGCCTCCATGAAATCGCCCGCCTGCTCATGTGATTTCAGCAGCTCCTCTACCTCCGCTCGCAGATTGGAGTCCTCGCCGCAGGTCTCGTTAAGATACTCTACCCGCTCCTTGGAAGCCGGCTTTTCAAGCGCCTCGGCAAAAATCAGCTTAACATTCTTCGGCTCATCGTTCATAACATCGTTCCATTTCGACCTTCTCTATCCTGCAATGCGACATCCGCGCCAAAAACGCGACAGGAAAAATGCCAAAAAAGACAAATTTCCGTATTAACCGCAGAGACCGCAGAGTGCGCGGAGATTCTCATACCCTTGAAGGGTAGTAAATTCCCGCGAGTAAGATCATAAACTGTTAATGTAAAGCTACGTACCCGCGCAAAAACTTGAAATTTCAATCGTGATCACCACAAATCAATCCAATGTCTTCTCTGCGATCTCCGCGATCTCCGCGGTAAGTCCTTCATCCTTCAGCATCGAGTGTTTTTCCCCGGTGCCCTACTGACCTGTTTGCGTTTGTCCCCTTGTGATCTCCCGGTGGAGCCAGGCGCGTGCGTAGGCCCAGTATCTGTCTGCCGTCCGGCGGGATATACCGAGGATTTTCGCTATCTGGTCGAGGTTGAGCCCCGCGAAGTAGCGCATCTTCACCAGATCTGCAACCACATGATCATCTCGCTCCAGCTTTGTCAGCGCTTCATCGACGGCAATCACATCCTCTGAAGGCCCTTCGATTGCCAGCGTCGCATCTTCCAGATCCATTCTCTGTAAGTCAGCGCCGTGTTTCTTGCGCTGCTTGTACCGTGCTTTCTCGATCAGGATCCGTCGCATCGCCTCGGCCGCCGCGGCAAAGAAATGCCCCCGGCCCTCCCAGCCCTGATCCTCGGCGCCGACCAATCTGATGTAAGCCTCGTGCACCAGGGCCGTGGCCTGGAGTGTTTGTCCGGCCGGTTCCTGGGACAGCCTGACGGCGGCAAGCCTGCGCAGCTCCTGGTAAACCGCCGCGAGCAGCTCGTCCGTTGCCTTGGCGTCTCCTTGGCGGACCGCGTCAAGAATGCGAGTTACATCTGCCCCATTTGCTGACATTTTCAACCCCATACCAATCTTGCGGACGATCAAGAGACGTCAAGAAGAATTCGCCGTCTCTTGAGAAAATTGTCTCTTAGGCAGGATAGCGGCGCAAAGTGCAAAAAACAAGCAGCAAACGGGGCTTAGGGCAAATTCTCCGGCAGAAGAAAAGCGGTTGGCTCCGGAGCAGGATTGGCTTGCCGATAGAAGTTGCACCGTCGGGGGGATTTGGGTATAATGGCGGCAGGTAGCCCAAACACAGGAAGTCCGTCGGATGTGCCTTGTTTGATGTCAGCCTTGAAGAGCATTCTTCAGCTAGAAGGGGTAAGAGAAGAATCTGCCATGCGTAAACAAAGAGGTTTCACACTGATAGAGCTTTTGGTGGTGATTGCCATTATAGCGATTCTGATGGCGATATTGTTGCCAGCACTGAATCGCGTCAAGGAACAGGGCAAACGAGCGGTTTGCATGAGCAATCTCAAGCAATTGTCGCTGGCTTGGGTTTTGTATGCCGATGAGAACGACGAGGTGCTCGTAAACGGCGCCATAGGCTACAGCGATCGCAACATGTCCTGGGGCGACCACAGAGGCGAGATTGCGTGGGTCGACTCTCTGGCACAAGGTGAAGAAGCGCAGCGGCTGGAAATCGAGCAAGGCGCCTTGTGGCCTTATATCAAGGATCATGCCATGTACAAGTGCCCGACAGGACGGCGCGGAGAGGCGCTTACTTATGCAATCATGTTCTCCATGAACTCCGTCAACCATGCTCCTACCCAGGGAGTACGCGGCGCACACATCAAGAGGAAGTCTGAGATATTTAACCCAGCGCCTGCTTTCCGACTCGTATTCATAGACGAGGGTTACATGACGCCGGATGCTTTTGCGGTTCATTATGACCAGGAGCAATGGTGGGATGATCCCCCTGTTCGACACGGCGACGGCTCCACCTTGTCTTTCGCGGACGGTCACGCCGAGCACTGGAAGTGGAAAGGCACTGACACGATAAAGCGCGCTAGGACCGAAGAGAACCGCCATACCAGCAACTGGACACCACAAACACGCGCAGGTTACAGGGACCTGTACAGGATGCAGAGGGGCACCTGGGGAAGATTAGGCTATACACCGACTCATCCATAAGCGGTGTTCGCCGGATCGGCAATGAGGCTAAGGAGATAACTCTACTATGCGTAAACAAAAAGGTTTTACATTGATAGAGCTTTTGGTGGTGATCGCCATCATAGCGATTCTGCTGGCGATACTGCTGCCGGCACTGCATCGTGTGCGGGAACAGGGCAGGCGGGTGGTCTGCATGAGCAACCTCAAGCAATTGTCACTGGCGTGGATAATGTATGCAGATGAAAACGACGGCAAGCTCGTCAATGGTGCCGCTGGATTTACCGATACGACCACGAGCTGGGGACAGCACGCCAATGAACTCGCCTGGATCGATGTCCGGAGTTTTAGTGCACCTTGGGATCAGCAGATCGAGGAGATTAAGCGCGGTGCCTTATGGCCCTACATGAAGACTACCGATATGTACAGATGCCCGACCGGGCGCCAGGGAGAAGCTGTGACCTACTCGGTCATGTTCTCTATGAACGCCGTGAACCACCCCTGGGTTCAGGGTGTGAAGGGGGCACACGTCAAAGAAATGGGCGAGATTCGTAATCCCGGGCCGGCCCAGAGGCTCGTCTTCATCGACGAGGGTTACATGACTTCGGACGCCTACGCTGTCTACTACCACCTGGAAACATGGTTTGACAGCCCGCCGGTACGCCACGGCGATGGCGCGACTCTCTCTTTTGCCGACGGTCATGCCGAACACTGGAAGTGGAAGGGCACCGACACGATAAAACACGCCAGAGACGAGGAGCGCACCGGTCCTCAGGTTGGCTGGAGACCGACTACCGTTTCAGGGCATCGGGACTTGTACAGGATGCAGAGGGGATGCTGGGGGAAGATAGGTTATACGCCTACTTATCCGTAGTTGCCGTTTGTGGTAGTTATCGACCACCGCCCGCTACGAAATCCGCCATGCTTTGGCTGTCTCATGCGCCGGTAGTCTGTTAGAATCTGCGAGATGATAACGATTCGACGCATGACAATCGACGATCTCGGACTCGGGATCAAGCTGAGCGGCCAGGCCGGATGGAACCAGACCGAGGCGGATTGGCGGCGCTTCATCGAGCTGGAACCGGAAGGCTGTTTTGTGGGCGAGCTGAACGGCCGCTCCGTCGGGACTACCACAACCTGCGTATTTCGCAAGACGGCATGGATCGCAATGGTCCTGGTCGACGTGAACGCCCGGCACAAAGGCGTTGGAACAACGCTGCTAAAGCACTCGATCGAGTATCTCAAATCGCGCCAGGTCAGAACGATACGTCTTGACGCCACTTCGCTGGGCCGGCCCATCTACGAGAAACTGGGATTTGTGCCGGACTACGAATTGGCCCGCTTTGAGGGCAGAGCCACCGAGGCCCGAGAAAGCGTCACTGTAGTTGCGGCGGCGCCGGAGCTGTTTGCCGAGATAATTGAATTTGACAAGCGGACTACCGGCAGAGAACGCGCTAAAATGCTCGGCAGATTGTTCGAGGAATTCCCTGAAAATGTACGCATCGTAAGGCGGGCCGGTAAGATAGAAGGATTCATAACAATGCGCCCCGGGGCCAATGCCGTTCAGATCGGTCCATGCACGGCAACCGGCGAGGCAGGTCCGGCATTGTTTTGCGATGCTCTGGACCGATGTGCGGCAAAGCCCGTCTTCGTTGACATTCCGCTCGACAATACCGAGGCGGTGAAAGTTGCCGAGTCAAACGAATTGGCCGTTCAGCGCACGCTTACACGCATGTCCTGGGGCCGCAAGCCCGTCGACAACCCGCAATCTTCATGGGCCAGCTCAGGCGCCGAAAAAGGATAAGACGCCAACGTCACACGCGTTCGGGCACGACAAAAGGCTCTCGGTATTTGCGCGAGAGATGTTCGTTGGCGCGGTCGCCAAATTCGCCGCTGAATCGCTCGGTGTCGGAATCCATCGTCAGCCAGGGGCCGAGAATCCGAGGCGTTTTCTGAACGTCAACGACATTCTGTAACAGGTGCTCCTGGAGACGTTCGAACGCGTCGGGCAGCTCCTTGCTCGATTTGACGGATTCGATTACTTCATCGCGCGAGGCCGTCTGTCCCAGACGATAGGAAATATTGCCCATGTGACATAGAGCTGTGGACAGATGGCCCTGGAGGATGTCGGCGTTTAGATCGCTTACTTTTCGACTGCGCACGGCCTTGATGAAGTTTGCATGGTGACTGCCGCCGCCGCTGACCTTGAACTGCCTGATCTTCTTGTCATCGTAGTCATAGGCCCAGCCGCCGGCAACATAGCCGCCCTCGCATTCGATCACGGTATCGGCCCGGGTCCGGCGGTAGGTAGGATCCATTGCCGAGTCGCCCGCTTTCCGAGGCAGATTCCGCATCTCGAAGATGATCGGGGCCGGCTTGTAGTCATAGAAGGCCACCTGGGCGTTGGGGGTCTGTCTGTCGTCGTCCCAGAGGAATTTGCCGCCGAAGCTTATCGCCCGCGGGGCCAGGTGGGAATAGCCCAGTGCCCATCGGCACGTGTCGATGAAGTGTATGCCGTTGTTGCCCAGGTCCCCGTTGCC
>LJTR01000427.1 GCA_001303465.1 Phycisphaerae bacterium SG8_4 | reverse complement strand
CTCTCGCTGCGGCCGCGATGCGGACGTCCAATGCGCTGACGCGGAATCCGCAATCCTCAAATAGATCTATGAAGGCGTTAGCCCTCTCATGAGGACAGCCGATCGCAACGGCCTGCATAGTTGCTTTGGACTTGTCCGGATCCGGCGGATCCCAGCAAACCATCTCAAAGGAATCTGGCACGACATTGTGTATGCGCGACAACTCCATACGTGCAATCTGAGCAACGGGAGTACCGGACAGCTGTGGTGGGACGTCGATGACGCCTCGGAACAGCCCACCTTCCGGGGCTGCCAAAACAACTTCGTTGCCATAGAAACCCTGTCGCTTCAACACACGCTTCATAGTGAGTATGTCCTCGGGATCCATCTGTTCGGCAACTTTGGTACGTGGCAGCATTGAAAGTGCGGCTATCTCCGGTTTGCCGCCGGAGATGAACAGTTGAGCGACCTTTATGCTTCGGCTGCCCACGTCAACACCTATCGCCGTTCGAGATCTGCCAACCCTTCTCATCACACGCCTCCCTGTGTCATCGAAGTCAGGTCGAAAAGTGGCAGGAACATGCTTATCGCAATAAGCCCCACTAGGACACCCATAATGACTAGAATCGTCGGCTCGATAATGCTGGTCAGCGAACGGAGAGTCGTTTCATTTTCATCGTCGAGAAAACCGGCAATACTCAGCAGCAGACGATCTAACTGCCCGCTCTGCTCACCGCTTTGAATGGCCGCGTGAACGCAGGGGCTTATCAGGTGAGCGTCGGAAAAAGAAAGGCTCAGCAACTCGCCCTCTTCCACATGCTTCTGAGCCTTCGCGACGAGTTCTGCATAATGTACGTTGCCCGCCGCACGTCTTACAAGTTGCAGGGCCTCCAGGACCTTGACATGACCCTCCATGAGCACACCCAGCAGATATATGATCCGTGCCGTTATCAAGCCTTTCGCAATACTGCCGACGCAGGGCAGCTTGAGCGTCATCGTGTCACACAAACGCTTTGCATTCGGCATGCGCAGAAAGACAATCGCAGCGAGAAGTGCCGCAGCCGGGGCAATGGCAAGGGCCCACCAATAACTTCTCATAACTTCACTTATGCCCACGAGAGTCTGCGTGCTGGCAGGGAGTGGTACGCCGAGCGTTTCGAACAGTGTCGAGAATCTCGGTACAACAAAGATCATCAGGAGCGAAAAAATGGCAATAGAGATAAACACAAGTATGACCGGGTATATCAACGCGCCGACAACGGAGTTTCGAATCCGCAACTGCTTTTGCTTTAGAGCGGCCAAACGCTGCGATAGACCGGATCAAAGTATTCGGAGTTGGCCTCCATCGCCTCCGATAAAGCAGCTCCTTCTTCAACCCGCGCGTTAAGATCGGCGATAGCAGAGCGCCAGGGACCTTGCTTGGCCTGCCGTTCAAGAGCGCCAAGTGCTTCTGTAAGCTGTGAGCCTGAACCGATAAGAACGCTGAGGTGGCGGGTGAACATCGTCAGGTTCCTTGTCTTCTTGCCGCCTCTGGAACTCAATCTTCGTTTGGTCGTGACTTTTTCAACTCTTGTGGCCGACTCAACTATTTCTGCAACGTAGAGACCCTTGCTCCGTAGCGCCTCCGTGGCGGCCATGACATCTGAGCCGTCGATAGTGCCGGCAACGGCTTGTCCTTGATTGTCGTACGCTGTATAAGCCAGCTTCATATCGCTTGCCTCGACTTGGCTTAGTTGACTTCACTGCTGACCAAATCCTCCGAGGCGTCCTGGCTGTGCGTGACATTCAGAATCTCTTCGAGGCTTGACCTGCCATCAATCGCCAGGAGCACTCCTTCCTCACGCAGCGTCAGGACACCTTGTTTTCGAAGCTCGGCGTGCAGATCGTGTGCCGGCGCCTTGCTGTGGATGAGCTGCCGCAGCACGCCAGTCACCTCCATGACCGAATATATCCCAGCCCGCCCGCGCATGCCCGAGTTGTGACACTCCTGGCATCCGAGGCCTTTGCGAAAGGTCGAGGCAGCTTTGTCCGACAACCCGGCGTCCTGCAACACGTTCTCTGAAGGGAAATACTTCGTAGCGCAGCTCGGACACACCGTCCGCGCCAGCCGCTGGGCCACAACTCCATTCAACGCATTTGATAAAAGATAGGGCTCGATGCCCATATCAAGCAATCGAAATACGGCTCCAGGTGCGTCATTGGTGTGTAACGTTGCCAGCACGAGATGACCGGTCAAGGCCGCTTGGATCGCGACACGGGCCGTCTCCTCGTCACGTATTTCACCTATCATGATGACATCGGGATCCTGCCTGAGTATGCTTCTCAAAGCTCGTACAAAGGTCATGCCGATGGACGCATGGACCTGAATCTGGTTGATCATATCCAACTGATACTCGACAGGGTCTTCGACCGTTACAAGGTTCCGCTCGGGGCTGTTGAGCAAATCAAGAGCAGAGTACAACGTCGTTGTCTTACCGCTGCCGGTTGGGCCCGTCACAAGCACCAGACCGTGGGGCTGGGCCAGCATTCTTTGGAATGCAGCCAGCGCATCTTGTCTGAATCCAAGCTCCTCCATGCGGATCTTGAGACTGGCTCTATCGAGAACACGAATCACCAGCTTTTCCCCGAGTAGTGTCGGCATGCTGGAGACGCGCAGGTCAATCTCGCGACCTTGCGCCACGATGCGCACACGTCCTTCTTGTGGAAGGCGCTTCTCGGCTATGTCCATGTTGCCGATGACCTTAATGCGCGAAACTATCGAGCTGTGCAGGCCCATCGGCGGCTTCATGAGGTCTCTGAGTGCTCCATCTATGCGATAGCGAATATGAGTCCGACTCCGGTCTGGCTCAACATGGATGTCACTTGCTCCGTCCTTAATCGCTGTCAGCAGAACCATGTTCACGAGGTTTGTGATTGGGCTGCCGTCGACCGTCTGATCAAGGTCCGTTGCGGGACCTTGGTCGATGGCCTCCTTTTCCACCACGGAGACATCTGTTTCTCCCAGAGAGGCCAGGAAGGATTCGACGTTTGGGTCATTGGAGGCCGCGGACGAGCTCTTCTTTATATATTCGAGTATTTTTGAGTGGAACGCCAATACGGGGCGAATCTTGCAGCCTGTTAGCTGATGGAGTCTGTCTATCTTGGGCAGTGACTGTGGTTCGGCCATGGCGACGGTTAGAGTATCGTTAACCATGAACATAGGGATTGCCTTAAGCCGTTCGGCCTCTTCGACACCGATCAGCTCGAGCAAAGAAAAATCGATGAGACCATGACGCAAATCGCAATATGGCGCCTCAAGCTGGTGTGCCAGCATCCGAAGCATGGCCTGGCTGCCGACGATTCCTGAATCGACAAGTACCTCACCAAGCATTTTGTCGGAAGATTGCTGCTCGGACAGGGCACGACTTAGCTGTTCCTCTGATACAACGCCTTCTTTGATGAGCGTCTCGCCTAAACGCATACGTTCGACGAAATCTGTCATAGAAAGCTCCTGACGGCTGAATTGACATCCGCGAAGTGTTCGAATAATGGCCACAGGCCCGTCAACCTGATTACCTGTCTGACTGTTTCATTAGCGCAGCAAAGCTTCAGTGCCTTGCCGCTTTGAGCCAGTTGCTGTGTCACTTCCACCAGCGACCCAAGTCCTTTACTGTCGACATGGGAAACAACAGATGCATCGAGTACAACTCGCCCCAAGTTTTCTCCTATCGATTCGAGGAGCTCGGCCTTGAATTCATCGGCATTGGCCCAGGTGATAGGCCCTTCCGGCCTCATCACGGCCACCCCGCCGCATTGTTCTGTAGCGACCTTCATGCTAAGTGACCTCCTCTGCTACCGGCAGAACCAGGGCAAAGGTGCTGCCCTTGTCAAGCTCGGTGTCAACGGTGATATCCCCGCCGTGCTGCCTGATGACCTGACGGGCAATTGCCAAACCGAGTCCCGTGCCCTCAGCCTTTGTGACGCGCTCGTCCTGTGCCCGATAGAACTTGTCGAAGACTCGCTCTGCATCGGCTGGGATCATGCCTATGCCCGTGTCCGAAACGGTTATGGTGATTTGGCTATTCTCGTGAGTTGCTTTGAGAGTCACGCGGTTATTTTCCGGCGTGTACTTGATTGCATTGCCGAGCAGGTTGTGCAAGGCCAGCAAGATTTTATCTCGATCGGCGTGCAGAACCGGAAGCTTCGGCGGTACATCAAACTCAAGTGTTATTTGTTTCTCTTTGGCGCGCGGTTCATAATCGGCCTTAAGCTGTTCAAGCAACACACTAAGATGTACATCGTCCCGCGACAACGTGAACGAACCGGCCTCCACCTCTGCCACTGACAATATTCCGGATACAGTGCGTTCCAGCCGCTGAGATTCTTCGTTCACCACGTTAAGGCACTTGATTGTATCCGGTGAGTTGTGCTCACTATCTTCCAGCGCACTTTCGGCATAGAGCCGGATGTTTGTCAGGGGCGTGCGCAGTTCATGGGCAGCCTTTGTGAGAAAGCTGTTTCGAGCTTCCTCGGCCACCTTCTGCTGGGTGACGTCCTCAATTACGACCACGGCAACGCCTGAATCCTCCTGGCCTATAGGACGAACAGTGAAGCGCAGCACGCTGGAAGATATCGAGCCCTCTTGCTCGACTTCCACGATCGTGCGTTTGTAGATCGGATCATCAGCGGCATCGCAGATGGCCCCAATCACCCTTTGGTCTGTGATAAACTGTGAAACTTGGCTTGTCGTAATCTCGTCGACACTTGATTGGAGCAGCGAAGCTGCTGCCCCGTTGGCGTAGTCAACGCACATCTTATCACCAACGACGATCAGGCCATGCGGCAAGACGTCGCAGGCTGCTGCAAGCTCGACGTTGACTTGGGATTTTTCTTGGACAGATCCGCTGATCTGCTCAGTAATTGCTCGAATTTGCTGCCTTTGGCTTTGTTGGATTATCCTGTTCCAGACAACGGCCTCAACACCGAGCCGGGGATCTATTTCGAAGGCAGAAATATCCGGTTGGGCGGGTTCACTCTCCCGCAGTCCCTCACGAATAGCGTCGATCGCCTTCAGCCTGGGCTGCACATGATGATGAACCAGCAACATCACAACAAGGGCCAGGCACGCTATCGTCATTTGAGCGGTGTAGGACTGGACGCCTCTCGCCGATTGCTTGGCAATACTACCGGCGATTTCCAATGACGCACCGCCTCGACCTGGTATATCCAGAGGAAAGTTGAACATTGCATAGGGGTCGCTGAACTTCTCAGAATATGTTGTATTTGGCTTACTCCAGGATTGCGGCAGATGAAAAGCCGAGATTCTTTTCGGATCGGCATCAGCTAGTATTTCGCCGTCAGGCAAAACAATGCGGCAGTATTCGAGGTCATGTTCAACGCCTGCTTCCATTATTGCTCGACGAAGCATTGAGAGTTCGCCGGCGGCCAGCAGTGCCTCTGTTGCTCTTGCCAGCACGCTTCCGACAACTTTGACATTCTGAACGCAGGCTTTTTCCATTAGATCCTTCTGGAAAAAGATGTTATACCCCACAGACAGTGCCATGTTGACAAGAAAGACGCTTACTGTCACAAAGATCAGCAGATTGAACGCGGCGCCACCGCGCGCAATCGCTCGGCCTACGACCGCTAACCTCCCAATGATTAAACTCCTGGTCTTCATGAAGGACTCCTCGCAAACTGTAAGATAGACCATATCTTCTTTCGGCTATCCAGGTTCTGACTTTAGCAAATCGACAGTTTTTGAATTTCTATTTTCCAAAGGAAGGCAGCTCTAAGTCACGGTGCAAGGCCCCATAACAATCCTGGCTCACAGGGAATCACCCATCCGATAGTGTGAGCAATGAGAAGCTCCTGGCGGTTGTGCACCTGTTCTCTGTCTGAGTCTGCTCTTGCCGGTCTGGCAGTACTCCTCTATTGTCACTTTGGTGCGTCTTATAAATGGCCCAATCACAGCACTGGCGTCCCACAGATAGCTGTGGCCGCAGTTTCTTGTGAGACTTGCCCGTAGCTGGTCACGAACATTCCTTGAACCGATTATCAAGGCCGCCTCTTCTTGGAAGTAGCCCTTGGGCATTTCTTGAACCATCCGGCCAATCCGTCTTTGCTGCTATGGTTTCTGCAGAACTGACCCTCAGTTTTCCATCTTCTGAACTTGCGGCATAACTTCTCTTTGGCCCCCTTAACACCTCGGTGGCAATCATCATATCTGAATCTCTTGCCCGGCCCCGATGCGACTGTCTTCTTTCTTGCCTCCTGTAATGGTCTGACAATTTGCTTTGCCATCTCGCCTGGATAAAGTCTATTGAGCAGCTACATCTCACTGGTGCATGTTCCAGGTTGAGAGCGAAATAGCCCAAACAAAATCAGTGGCGTTTCTTCGGTGTTCTT
>LJTR01000426.1 GCA_001303465.1 Phycisphaerae bacterium SG8_4 | reverse complement strand
ACCGGCAAATACCGCACATGCCTCACCGTGAAAACCGCCGCAGTTTGCAAAAAATACCGAGTTCTCCGCCGAATACTGCCTGGACAACACAGTGCCCTGACCTATGAAGCACTTGTATATTATTGTCCCGTCTGTGATCTTCGAGCCGCTACAGGCGATAAAATGCTCTGCAAAGACTCCGGGTCCGATATAAACCGGATCTTCCGGACAGCTATTGATCGAACCGTCATCCAGCTTGTTGACTGCCTCTACAACCGCTGCCGGGCCTACCTTGACGTTCTTTATGATCCGGCAGTTGATAACCCTTGCACCTTTGCCGACAAGACCGGCCGAACGAGTCACAGAGGCGGCATAGTCCGCTATCATCTTCCGCAAATCCTCGATCACTGCCGGTCGGTGACGATAGAACGCGAGTACGTAAGCCGTTTGAGCAGAAAGTTGGTCGTAGATTGGTATTTCCCTGCCGCCCGCTTCGTTGACGACCGCAACTTCCAACCCGTTTCCAAAACTGCTTTCGCCTTCTACCGCAAGTAAATCAATATTGTCTATGACGGCGTCGTCTTCGATGACGTAGTTGGCGATATAGTTCCTGACTCTACTGACATAGACGTTATCGCCGACCGTACAGTTGTGAATCGTCGCATTGCTGATTCCAGTGGGCGCGCTGACACCGCCAAAGAATGACACCTGCTTCTCGAAGACGCCCAGCTTCACCTCGCCTGAGAACCGTGTTGACCGAACTGTCTCTGCACGAAAGCCGGGTGCCACCAGGACCTTCGACCAGTCATCGCAGGTACATCCCTGGGCGATTAGTTGATCGATCTGCTCATCCGATATCGGACGGTGTTCCTTCAGGCACGCAATTGATTCTGAAGTCATGCTTCTTTCTTCCTGTCACTCAAGGCTGCTCGCGGTCTTTAGAGCGGCGGAAAACTCTCATACTCAACCTATGGTTCGGCCGTGGCTCTTCACCCGGAATCGAACCGGGGCAATAGTAAAGGCTGTTACTCCACAAATCAACAGATTTATAACACCCCGATTGTTAAGTTATTCGAGCAAGAAAGAACATCCGAACTCATCGCGGCCAAGCCACCCTTATAGCACCATAGAGTGAACATACACAACTATACAGGTCTTCATGTCAGGGACGAACCAGAATTCTCGACAAAATCTGGAGTAACAGGTTGGATCATGCCGATGTTTAATATACCATGAACCTGAACTCAATTAGCTGTGGTGTGCGGTTTATGTCACCTATAGGGTTTCAGAGTTCCAGGATGAATCTTGCATCAAGACATTGAAACTGTGCTCTATAAGGACAGAGCATGCCAGACCAGGCACGAGTAGCAAAAGTATTAGCGACATTGCTGGCCTCAATGACAGCCGGGGCTACGGTCCTGTTGGCTTTGGGCCACAATCCTCCGTCCGCCGGCCCATTCTCCCTTTGGACCTATTGCTCTCTGGACCCCGTCAAGGCGGTTATTGGCACCCAGGAAGCACAATCGCCGAACCGGTGGAATCGAATCGAGATTTACTGCAGCGGCACGAGAGACGGCAACATTCAACGGTTGGTTTCGCTAAAAGGCCTGCCGAATCCCAAGGATGCCAACTTTCACTTTTGTTTGTGTAACGGCTCAGGCGATCTGGACGGCCAGATACAGCCCACAGAGAAATGGCGAAAGCAACGGTCGGCCATCCCCGGCGGCGGCTGGTACGGCAGCGCTCAGACTATCCGCATTTGCGTCGTAGCCGACGGCAAGAACTCCCGCGTGACCGACAACCAAATGAAAAGGTTGCAGGTTCTGGTCGAAGCCTTGTCCAAGAAGTTTTCCATCAGCCGCCAGTCCGTCAGCTTCCCAAGTGACTGGAGTTGAATCGCTGTAACCTGGTACCCACCCTGCAGAAGCTCCCGTAGTTGTTAACTGCCGCGCTAGGGTTGTGATCTCGAATCTTGGACACGGTTAGATATTCTTGCCCCGGACAAACGACCAAACGTAAGCCGGAATGCCCGCGAGGATGCTGCCGAGGCTATAGACAGAAGGTGTCCGCCACTGCTTGAAGGCAAAGACGGTCATGAACAGGATAACACCGATCCAGATCGCCGGCACAACCGGATATCCTGGCACGCGAAAAGGTCTTTCGATATCCGGCCGATGTCTGAGACAACCGGGCTCAAGCCTCATCTTCATGATCAGAGTGCAGGCCCGCCGAACCTCGGACATCGGTCAGCCAATATATAAACATGCCGGCCATTAGAACACTCAGCAGAACAGCCAAACTGATGCGTTTGAATGCCCAGGCGTATGTAACACAACTATAGATCAGAAAACCGCAAACTGCGCTGAAAACAAGCGTGGTGACCGGATAGCCCGTTACACGGTATGGACGTTCCACGCTCGGCTCTTTGAAACGCAGCACGATAACCGCCAAGCTCGTAGCTAAGTAGAAGGCATAGACCGCAACTGCTGCATACAGAAGCGTATCCACGAAGGAGCCAAATACCATGATCAAGCTCACGGCAATCGCACCCTGCACAAGGAGTGCCCAAGCCGGGGTCCCTGTTCGTTCGTGCCATCTTCCAAGAACCCTGAAGGTCTTGTGTTCAGCGCCCATGGCATAGGAAATGCGTGCCCCCGTGAAGACCAGGCCATTGACGGCCCCTAACGCAGAAACGCAGACCAAAGCGCTGATGAGTCCGCCACCGATTTTTGGAAAGGCCACCGAAATTGCGTCGTTGGCCACCGCTTCGGATGTGGCCAAGCCCTCGTAACCCAGCGTATATAGAAAAGCGCTGTTGACAAGCAGATACAGCAAGATCACTGCACCTGTTCCAAGCACGAGGGCGCGAACGATATTGCGGCGGGCATCCTTCACTTCTGCGGCCACATACGCCATCTCGTTCCATCCCCCATACGTGAATAGCACAAAGACCAGCGCAAGGCTGACGGGCAAGGCATCGAACGTCGGTTGAGTCGCCGTTGTCTGAGGGGCAACAAACGCCACACCGACGATGGCCAGCAACCCCAATGCTTTGACGACGGTCAGCAAATTCTGCGTCCATTTACCTTCTTTGACACCAACTATGTTTATGACGGTCAAAATCACCGTCGCAGCGCCCGCAAAGAGCCTCTGGCTGTACGCCGGGTAACCTGCCATTGGGTCCCAAATAGTCCGCGCATAAGTCGCGAATGCAAATGCCATCACGGCAATGTCACCGGGACGAACTACTGTGAGTTGAGCCCAGCCGAACAGGAAACCGGCCCATTTCCCATAGGCATGGCTCAGATAAACGTAATCGCCTCCTTGTTTAGGATAGGCCGTGGCCAACTCGGCATAGCAGAGAGCGCCACACAGTGACAGCAATCCCCCGACAATCCATAGTGCCAGCACGCCCCACCAACAGCCGGCACCTTTGGCGATGTCCGGCGCCATCTGATATATCCCAGCGCCGATGATGATGCCGACAATGATGCACGTTGAGTCGAACAGTGATAGCTCTTTCTTGGGCAGTGCGTCCGCAGATTGTTTTGCCAAAACCGGGACCTCCTATATGTCGCCTTAGATGTGTATCTTATCCTTATGCGTTCAGAGAATTCGCCAGCATCTGGTCCCAAATCTGGCGCTGTTCGATCAATGCTTCGAGACGATCCGGCACGTTGTCACTTGCTTCCAGCAACTGCCAGCCTGTCCAGCCCATCTTTACGAGCAGATCCATCTGGAGCTGGTACGGGAACTCGGCATCCTTGAGGTTGTGCAGATGCAGTGTATCGCCCAGCAGATTTTTGACCAGGTTGAAATTGTGCTCGAATCCTTCTCCCTCTGTGTCCTTCATGGAGCTGTTGAGTTTCAACCTCACGTTGGGCTGGTCAACCTGTTCCATGATCGCTCTGAGCGTCGGCAGCTCGCCCGCGTTGCCGTGTGCTTCAAGGCGCACCTGCTGGCCACAATCGGCAGCAAACTTGCCGACAATATTGACTGAATTGGCAATCTGAGCAATGGTCTGCTCCCGCGGAATGCCGTCATGAAAGCTGTTGGGAAAAACTCTAACACCGCTTCCACCTATGTCACGGCTCAGCATCAAATAGGCCTTGGAGTTCTCAATCGCCTCCTTGAGCTTGGCCGGCTCAGGCGAATCAAACCGTTCACTCGTGGCAACGCCCACGACGGTAACAGGACTGTCGGCAAAACGCTTCCTGACCTCGCCGCGCTGCTGAACGCTGAGTTCCAGCTCAACCCCGTGAGCGTACGACTGGCTGGTCCGCAGCTCGACGCCATAGACCTCGGCCTTGGTGCAGTTGGCTATGAGTGCGGGGATATCCCAGTCTTTGCCCCACTGGTAAGTGGTGAATCCGAAACGCGTCTTTGCATCACTTTCTGTCGTGCCTAAGATCGGCAGAGAATCGCATGAAGTCAGAGCGGTTGTCGCAACGGCACCGGCGGTAACGTATAGACCGTGGGCCAGAAACTGGCGGCGTGAAGTTTTCTTTCTATCTGATGACATACTTTGCATCCTCCTTTAGGATTAACATTGGTTCAGTTGTTTGTCTGACGTTTCTTGAGTGTCACGCCGATGCCGGGGCCCTGCCTGTGCAGGAAGATTGTCTCCAATGCCGGATCGGTGGTGACGGCGTCGAGATAGTCCCGCATCCGCGAGGCCATATCGGTCGTGTCATGAGCCAGGATCAGCCCGCCCGGACGCACCAGAGGCAGCAGCTTGTTGAGGTAGTCGAGATAGCCCCCCTTGTCGGCGTCGATGTAAAGTATATCTATCGGCGCGTCGAGTCTTGTGACTTGTTTGTGAGCGTCGCCCTCGATGACCGTGACAAGCTTGTCCACGCCGGCCCGCTTGAAATTGGCCCGGGCCAGAGCGGCCCGCTCGGTGTCGATCTCGAATGTCGTCAGCCTGCCTGCGGTCGTCCTCAGGGCCAGGCAGAACCAGATGGCGGCGTAACCATTCGACGTGCCGATCTCGACGATGTGTTTGGCGCCGACCGCTTCGGCGAGCAATCTCAGCACCCTGCCGTCTTCCGGCGGCACACTCAGAATATCACTGTGCTCGCCGACGAGCATCTGCTCGAGGACGTT
>LJTR01000425.1 GCA_001303465.1 Phycisphaerae bacterium SG8_4 | reverse complement strand
AGAAGACAAGGCCAACGGCTCTGCCGTCGTGATATTTCCGGGCGGTGGTTACGGCCACCTTGCAATGGACCACGAGGGCCGTCAAATCGCCGAGTGGCTCAACTCGTTAGGCGTCGCCGGATTCATTGTTAAGTACCGACACCGCAGAAGCGGGGCCGGCTACGGTCACCCGGCACCGTTGCAGGACGCCCAGCGGGCCATCCGCACGGTGCGCAGCGGAGCTAAAGAATGGAACCTCGATCCGGACCGCATCGGGATTATAGGTTTTTCGGCCGGCGGACATCTGGCCTCAAGCGCAGGGACGCATTTTCAACATCGCTACAGCGAAGTAAAGGATGAGATCGACCGCGCCAGTTGCCGGCCCGACTTCATGATCCTGATGTATCCGGTTATTTCATTTACCGAATCGTTCACGCATGAAGGCTCGCGAAGGAATCTATTGGGCAGCGATCCGGCCGATGATCTTGTTGAGAATCTCTCGAATGAAAAGCAGGTGACGCCCGAAACGCCGCCAACGTTTCTGGTTCACGCCGACGATGACAAGGTTGTGCCGCCTGAGAACAGCATCTATTTCTACCTCGCCCTCAAAAAGGCCAACGTACCGGCAGAGATGCACATATACGAAAAGGGCGGCCACGGATTCGGACCCGGTGCTGGAAAAGGAGCCGTATCGAGTTGGATGCTCCGCTGCTCCGACTGGATGCGGGACAGGGAACGTCCATAGTGCCGATGGCTGGCAAAGTTCTACCGGAGCCGACTGTCCATCGTTATCGAGCAGCCACTTGACAGTCCCTCGCAGCCGTATGCCACGGCATTCTGTCACAGATGAGCATCGATTCGTTTACGGTCAGGAACTTCACACAAGATAAAAAAAACTTTCCAGTTGAACTGCGTGCCAGGAGGCTCTACGATGTGGCAATCTTGAAACTACTGTTGGAAATAGGAGAACAATATGAACATCTATGTTGGAAATTTGGCGCACGATGTCACTGATGACGATTTGCGTCAGGCGTTTGAGGCGTTCGGCCAGGTTGAGAGCGCCAACGTGATAAGGGACAAATTTGGCGGCGAATCAAGAGGATTTGGATTCGTGGAGATGCCCTCCAAGAATGAGGCGCAAAGTGCAATTGACGAAATGAACGGCAAGGATTTGAAGGGGCGTGCCGTCAACGTCAATGAGGCTCGTCCTAAAGCCACGCGCGGCGGTGGTGGTGGACGAGGAGGAGGCGGACGAGGTGGTGGTGGGCGCAAGCCAGGCGGCTCTGGTGGTCGAGATCGGGGTAGAGGCCGTTATTGACCGTTCGTAACGCCAGAGGATTGTCTGTCTTTTGCCTTTATTCGGCAAACACGGTCTATGAAAGGGGTCGGCAGGAAATGGCAGGCTCCTTCTCTTTCTGAGCATCGTCTCGGCATGATCTGGGAAGATTTGCCACAAGTCAAGCCCGGGCAAATAGAGCCGAGACGCATCTAAAAGCGATCGACTCCGTAATCGGTTTGCGCCGATTCGCGCTTGTCGTCCTCGTCTGTTGTCTGCGCAAATTCATCCGACGTTTTCGTATCGGGCTGGCCGATCGGCTCGATTCTGATAGGCGGTTCGCTTCGGCGTTGCTGGGTTCCAAATGGCTTTATGTCCGGTCGCGGCGGCTCAGGTTGTTGGGCCGGTTCGGGCACGACCAAAGGCTCATCGGTGCCTTCAAAAGAACCATCCGGCTTCGATGGTACGAACTGTGACCGATCTGGTTCGTCCTGAATGTCGGCTATATCGACATACTGTGGCTGAGGGGGCGAGGCCTCGGCGGCCTTGGACCGCTCTTGCATTTCGTCGCGGTCTGCAAATGCCGGCTGTGGCGGCGGATGCTCCTGTGAATTCCATTGATCCTGAGTATCGTCGACCTCAACGGTCCGTGGGGTTTCAACCTCGGCCACCGGCTGAAATTCTGCGTGCACGCACCGGGCCACCTTCGCGTAGTCTTCGGCGCCGTTGCAGTTTGGCTCGTATTCGAAAATCGTTTTGCCGTAGCTGGGCGCTTCGGCGAGCTTGATGTTTCTGCGGATATACGTCGGAATGATCTGTGCCTGCGCCCAGGCGCTGTCGGTGCCGCGCGCCTCGTCTAGGAATTGTTCTATGTCGGCCTTCACCTCATTGGGCAGCGATGCTCTGCTGTCGAACATGCACAGCAGGATGCCCTTGACTTTCAGACTCGGGTTTATCCTCTTGTTGACAAGCTCGATAGTCTGAAGAAGCCTTCCGAACCCCTGCAGAGCCAGAAAATGCGGCTGCAGAGGAATCAAAACCTCTCTGGCGGCCGCAAGAGCGTTGAGTGTCAGCAGGCCAAGAGAAGGTGCGCAGTCGATAAAACAATAATCGAACTTGTCGGCGCTCGATTCGAGAGCCTCTCGCAGTATGATCTCGCGGCCGACTACGCTTACCAGCTCACTCTCGGCGCCGACCAGATTGATATTTGCAGGCAACAGCCAGAGGTTGGGCCGCACGAGCATAATCTGCTCTTCGAATCTGGCCGACTGACTCAAGACCTCGTACGAGCCGGCTTCGATGGCCTGAGGTTCCAGGCCGAGATGTATCGTCATGTGGGCCTGTGGATCGAGATCGATGACGACCACCTTGGAACCGGCCGCGGCAAGCGCAGCGGCGGTGTTGACTGCTGTCGTGGTCTTTCCCACGCCTCCCTTTTGATTTAGTACTGCGATCGTCCTCATTTATTCTTCCAGTTTTTTCAGCACCGCGTCAAGCACACCGTTGACAAATCCCGGCGACTTGTCCGTGCTGAATTTCTTCGCCAGCTCGATGGCCTCGTTTATAACTACTTTCGGCGGTATATCGGGACGGAATTTCAAGTGATAGACCGACAATCTCAGGATGCTCCTGTCTACTGGTGACAATCTCGTCAATTGCCACTTTATCGTCGCAGCGGTTATCAGCTCGTCGCACTGCTCCAGTTCTTGCGACGTCCCTAGCGTCCACTCCAAGGCAAGACCGCACACGGCATCATCCGCGTCCGACTCCATGAAGAATTGCTTAAAAGTCTCAAGAATATCGGGGCCCTGCACATCGAGTTGGTATAGTGCCTGCATCGTCAGTTCTCTGGCCCTGGTTCGCTTGTCCATGTTTGCGACAGGGGCAGCCGAAGTGTGGTTGCCCTGGTCCCTTGCAGGGGCAGACTTGACGGTCCGCCCTCACAGATCAACCTATCTGTTCCATGACGTTGGCCATTTCCATCGCTGTCGAGGCTGCATCGGCGCCGGCGTTGCCCCTTTTGGTGCCGGCCCTTTCCACGGCCTGTTCGAGTGTCTCGCATGTCAGCACGCCGAACACGGCCGGCGTTGATGAGTCGTAATTGATCTGCCCGATGCCCCGGACTACCTGCTGACAGACGTAATCGTAATGAGCCGTCTGGCCCCGGATCACAGCGCCGAGACACAGAATCGCAGCGTACTTGCCGCTGTCGGCGAGCTTCTTGCATGCCTGGGTAATCTCGCAGGAGCCCGGCACCCATACGACGGATATCTGCTCGTCAGCGGCGCCGTGACGTTGAAGGCAGTCTATTGCGCCTGCGAGCAGCTTGGAGGTTATGAACTCGTTGAACCTGCTGACCACGATGGCATAATTGCCCTTGCCGGCCGTCAACTGACCTTTAATCTCTCTAATCATGACTTGGCTTCTCCAAATATACCCTTGAGGGTAGTAAACTCCTGCGAGCAGAACCATGACCTGCCGATGTAAAGCCACCTACCCGCGCAAGAACCCGAATTCTCAATCAGGGGCACCATGACTATAGCCCGCCGGTATCGGCTTTTGCCTTTTTTCTACGGTTTTCTTAACAACTCATTATAAGACTATAAGTGGCGAGTTTCCAGAAAAACGGACCGGTGGCAAAACAACTCCGGCTCGCCCCGTCTAAGTGCTGGAAGCTAACTTTCACAATTGTAAGAGCTTATAAACCACATTTCCAGCAAAAACTTGCCCGCGACAAAAAGCTCGCCACGCTCGGAGGAAACTGCTAACGCGACGGTATTTTGTGGGCGATAAGGGCGTTGGCGATATTTGCCTTACCTAGCAACAAATGAAACAAGGTGTGTTTATGATATTCGATGACGTGGAATTCGGTTCCTTCGATAAGGCCGAACGCAAGGCCCGCAAGGCCTTCGAGTTATACGAAGACGGTAAGATGTCCCAGGCTCTCGACGAGCTGGAGACCGCCCTCGAGATAAACCCGGCCAACAGTTCATGGCATTTCGACAAGGCGCTCACTCTGGACGCCATCAGCCGGTTTGAAGATGCTATAACCGAATTTGAGGCGGCCCTCGAACTGAGTCCGGACGACCTGGAGATACTCAACTCCCTCGCGGTCGATTACACTCGCACGGGCCAGTATGACCTGGCGATCGACACCTTCGAGCATATACAGGAGCTGGACTCGACATTCGAACCGGGTTACTGCAATCGCATAATTACCTACACCGAGATGGGCCTGCATGATCTCGCCGAGCAGATGTTCTATCTCGCCCAGCAGATAAAACCGGACTGCGCGCTCTGCTACTACAACATAGGCAACAGTCTTTTTGCCCGGGGCGAGTACAAAAAGGCCATCGGCTGCTGGTTGCGAACAGCCGAGCTCGATGCGACCCATCCGCAGATCAACTACCGAATCGCCCAGGCCTACTGGTCGGACGGTCAGAGTGAGCAGAGCCGGGAGCACTTTCTGACCGAGCTGCGCACCAACCCGGGTGACATTGACGTCATTTTCGATTTCGGGCTGTTCCTGCTCGGGCGCGGAGACATCGAATCAGCCAAAGAGAAGTTCAACAGGATTCTCGAGCTTGATCCGGATTTTGCCGCGGCTTTGTTCTATCTTGGGGAAATCGCTTTCAACGGCGGCGACAGCGAGCGGGCGGCCGAACTGTACAACCTGGCTCTTGAAAAGGAAGGGCGAGAAAGCGGAGGCCGAAGATTATCTGGTCTGTGAAATGAAACTGGCTTTGGAGGATGCCGGTACGTTGGTCTCTATGGGATCGATGTTCCTGGAAATCGGCGATCTCAGTTGCGCAACGCATTGCCTGCTGGGGGCTGTCGATATTGACTGTGCCAGCGCGGACGCCTACTATTATCTTGGAGTGATCAATGCTCTAAAAGAGGAGTTCGACGATGCGGCCGAGCTTTTCTCTCACGCTCTGGATATCAGGGACGACCACGTCCCCACTCTGAGGGATTCGGCCTATGTCTGCCTGGAGATGGGCAAATTAACCGAGGCCACAGAAAGAATCCAAAAGGCGCGGACCCTGGATCCCGACGATCCGCAGTTGAAAGAACTCGACCGCAGAGTCACTCTGGCTCGCGCAAAAAGCACAGCGACTGGATTGCTCTGTCGATGTGGATTCAGGAATCCCCGCAGCTAATCGGTCAAATCGATCATCTTCACGAGAAAGGTAACATCTTGGATTCCAATTATGCAAACAGATACGCAGCGGCTCTGCCCAAGGTCCGACCAAGTCCGTACAGCTTGCCGCGGACACGTTTGGGCTTGAGATGTATCGGAGATTTCACAGGGCGTTGTGAATAGGCCATCAACTCATTGCGGTAAAAATGCACAGCATGCTCGAATACGTTGTCGGGATCCGGTATCTGGTAGACAGTCCACTGAGATGCGCCTGTTCTTATCATAAACTCGAAAACGATTCCCGGCACGCCTAGATCTTTGGCATGTCTGCTTGCTGCGAGAAGGAAAATATACTGCCCGTTTCGTCTCCAGGCATATTCTGCCGATTGCGTTTCTGTGTTGGCCATGTAGGCATGTGCTTCGGATGCAGAGGTGATTTCTTTTGGCTTTGTGTACTCTTCGAGTTCGGCATCGGAAAGTCTATCTAGAGCGGTTTTTGTCGTCGTCTCGCCAAGTGGTGACGTCTCAGATATAGTCAAGAGAACTGAAATAACAGACCTCGAGGAGAAAGTTGCCGGATCCAGTATTGGCAAGGCCTTCAACCTTGGGCGCACATACCGAAGCATCAGTTTGTGCCCTCCACCGTACAATTGCTCTTTTCCCACACGGTACGCACCAATTCAAGCTGACCGCTCAATGCCGTGTAAAGCTCCTCCCTGATATGCCGAATCCCTTGAAAGTACCCCTATTCTACCGTTTCTTGGCACGATGTCAAGTGTTAATTACCTATTGAGAAAAAAAGGCCCCTTCTGCAGAGTCAAACTATATCATACCTCCTTCTGACACACCAAAAACCATGTTCTTGATGGAAAGAACACCGTTTGAGATTGGGTGAGGTGGGGCGAAATCGGCGTTATCAGGCCGCTATCAACGTGCCGCGACCGAGCCAAGTATAACAGCAATCGCCACCGCCGCGCTGATCAGCCCGGCCACGAGCAAAGCGATTTTAGCCCAACTCCAGGGCCTTTCACCCTGGACCTCGCCGGTTCGACCATTGATGAGGAATCGATAGGTCTTGTTCTTGTACCGGTATGCGCTGATCCAGATCGGCAGCAGGACGTGCTTGAAGGTGACGTTGTCGTGCTGTGTCCGGACCGACGATATGCGCTGTTCATCGCCTCCGATGTCGCGCTGCACGAGCGCGCGGATGTGAACGTCCATGATCCGGCGAGCGCGGTCGAATCCTTCGGCCAGATCGATGTGATAGCTTTCGGCCCTGAAGCCGCTCAGATACTCGTCTTTGTACGATACAAGATTCTTGAGGTCCCACGGCTCGAGTCTTTCGGTGTATTTGCAGGGCAGGCTGTCACTGGCAAGGACAAGCACGTCGTCGAACGAACCCCAGACGGTGCCGCTTGCCGGATACCATCGTGTTTTTCGAACCCGGCGTGTCTTGTGGACTGTCTTGCCGTTCTCTCTGGCAGTGTAGTGCTGGGTCTCCCAGTAGTGCTCTCCACGCTCGCCTCGATAGAAACTCGTCGTGTCGCTGTCGTAGGTCCAGTAGGGGACATACATCCCACTGAGCTTGTCGTCCTGCCTTGCGATCTTCTTTAGACTGCCGGGCGCAAACCACAGGCTCGCAATCCATTTCGTGAACCTGTCCCGACCCTCCTTGTGCGTGACTTTGAATGGAAGTAGTGACGCCGGTTTGATTTGCTTGGAGGAGCTGGCGGTCAAGACAATGTGACTGCCGCAGAAAGGACACTCCCGTGCGGTCACGTTGGGCTCTGTCGTCGTCTCGGCCCCACAGTCGTCGCATCGTACGGTCAGATTTTCCTCTTTTTGCTCGCTATCCGAGAGCTTGGCCAGGTAAGAGCGAAAATCAAGCTCCTTGATGTCCTCTTCTGATTTCGGAATAGGATTCTCGTGGCCACAGTAAGGGCATTCCTGCGCATCGGCGCCGGGGACAAATTCCATCTTGGCGGCACAATTGGCGCACTTGAAAGACTTGTGCAATTTGTCGGCGTCGGCAGGCTTTTGCCGCTCGCCAACCTGTGCGCCTTGGGATTCCTGTTGGCCGATGTCGGTTGATTCAGCCATGTGCTTACTCCAATCTGAAGTTCCATGCCTTGAACTCTCGCCCAGCCGGTTCTATTGTGGAGGCAACGGAGGCGGCACGGCGCCGAATAGATTCGCCAACTCTTCGACCTGCCCGGCTGCGGTCCAGCCTGTCATCCCCTGGCGCCAGACCAATGTCTCACGCGTGAGCTTTCCGCTGTGGATATGTTGCTTCAACACAGTGATATCAAAGGGCCCGGACTGCGTGCCGTCGATGGCAATATGAAATTGAGGCGTCTGAGGCAGCGGCGGCGGAGTCGCAGCCGGCTGCTGTTGAGACTGGGGCGCCATGGATTGGCCCATCTGGTTGGCCATTGCAAAGCCCATCCCCATGCCCATTCCACCAGCGGCCATTCCGCCGGGATTCTTCGCGGCTTCCTCCATGGCGTTAGCAGTCTGAAACTTTGTGTACTGATCCAGATTGCCGATGACTCCCATGCTCGAACGCTTATCCAGGGCCTGCTCGACCGCCTCGGGCAGTGAGATGTTCTCGACCAGTATCTTTGTCACTTCAAGACCGTAGTTGGCGAAGCCGTCCTTGATCTTGCCGGTAATGAATTCGCCCAACTCGTCGTAGTTGGCCGCCAGATCGAGCACGGGTATCTTGCTCTCGCCGATTATGTCGGCGAATCTCGATACGATCATGTTCCTCAACTGATCGGTTATCTCGTCGGTGGTGAACTGGCCGTCGGTGCCGACTATCTCTCTGATAAACGTGCCGGCGTCGGAGACCCTGATAACGTAGGTGCCGAAGGCCCGCAGACGCACGGGGCCGAACTCGGCGTCTCGAAGCGTTATTGGGTGCTTCGTGCCCCACTTGAGATCGGTAAACCGCCGGGTGCTGACAAAATACACCTCGGCCTTGAACGGGCTGTGGAATCCATGCTTCCAACCCATCAGAGTCGAGAGGATCGGCATGTTATCCGTTTCGAGTGTGTACATGCCCGGCTTGAAGACGTCGGCGAGCTGGCCCTTGTTGATGAATACTGCCGTCTGGCCCTCTCGGACCGTCAGCCTGGCGCCCATCTTTATCTCGTTGTCATGGCGATCAAAGCGATACACCATCGTATCGCCGGACGAATCTGTCCATTCGATGATGTCGATGAATTCTCCGCGGATTTTGTCAAGAAGTCCCATTCTTGCCTCCAGATACTAATGATAAAGCCGCCAATACTCGTTTATTCTTTCAATCCTTCGGACGATCTTAGTCGGC
>LJTR01000424.1 GCA_001303465.1 Phycisphaerae bacterium SG8_4 | reverse complement strand
ACTGCGTCGTCTGGGCGGGTTCGCCGTCGATGCTGACGTGTGTGTAGTTCAAACCGATCCGCGCCGCCGTCTGCGGCATTGCCGGGGCGATCAGGCCGAACGATTCACACACAAACTGGCCCGAGATGTTGAAATTGGCCCACGGATTCAGTACGAGGCTGCCGGTCAGCGGCGGATCGATACCGATGTCCATGAGCCGCCGGACGTACAGGTTCGAACACCAGATGCTCTGGTTTATGTGCTTTTTCCACAGATCGGTAATCTGCTGCGGAGCGAGCATCGCTGTTTTCTCTCGCTGCATGGCGACGATGTAGACCCATTCGATATCCGTATCGTCATCGGTTCGGGCCCCTCCGGACAGGCTGGGTGTATATTCAGTGACGTTGCCAGGCTCATCGTAGTATTTGTTCTCATGGGCAAGTCCGTTGAGATTGCCGAGCAGTTGGGCGAGCAGGCCGCCCCGGATCTTGTCCTCGAGCTTCTCTGCGGACATTTCGACAAATTGCCCGGCCGTTGAGTCAACGCGTCTGTTGACAGGCGATGGCGCGGCGGCATTGAGTGAAAGCGGGATCAACAAGATAACGGACAGAAGCGAAAAGCCTGTTCTACAAGTCATTCTTGGTCTCCTTAGTTCGACAGGAGTATAGTCTACTCTTCGTTTAATATCATTCTCTTTTCGCGAATTTGCAGTTCGATGGTCAATGGCCATGACAAAAAAAGGCCCATACCGGACTAACCGGTACGGGCCCCAAGATCAACTGATCAACTATCTGTTACTGGTTTGGTGTTCTTACGAACCTACCGAATCAGCCGGATGTCATCGACGTACATCGTCCCGGCGCCGCCGCCGGGAGCCGGGGCGTTTTTGGTGCCGATGCCAATGGTGATCGTATTGACGTTCGTCAGGTCAACACCGAATGCCGCCAAGTCTATGATCAATTCATTCCACCCGGTCAGTTGAGTTGCGGCTGGGTCTTCGTGATAGACAACGGCTGTGCCGTTGAGTGCGACAAATATGCGATCGGCGGCGTTGGCCGGATCGCCGCTGATCCAAAGACTGAGCTTTGTGACACCTTCTTCGGTCCAGTCGCGCGGGTAGAGAAGCGTCAAAGTTGCCTCCGAAGTCTTGCCGGCATTGTCGTAGCGATAGACCATCGACTGGGCCCCACTGTGCACGATAGTCTGCTCTGCGTAAGGAGGAAAGTCATTGCCGACCAGAGCGCCGTTTGTCACTACCCCAAAGCCGTCAATCCATTTGTCGAATATTCTATTGGCACCGCCTTCACCAGGGAGCGGATCGACGTCGTCGTAGGACTCGAAGTCGTCCACAATAAGGAAGTCGCCCGTCCTGAAGCTCCACACGTTGCCTACCCACGGGCTGTCGGGATTTGCATTATCGATCTGGTCGACGCGCCAGTAGTATGTGGTATCCCATGCAAGTTTGCCCGGATCGTAGCTCTCGGCGCCAAGGGCCTTTGTGGCCTTGAATTCCGGCGAGGCCTTGGTGGCATTGGCCACGGCGTCCGCATCGGTGCCGAAGTATACCTCGTGTGATGCGGCAAGATCGCCCGGATTCCAGGTGAGAATAGGCGTCATGCTCGTACCGGTAGCCCCATTTGCCGGTGCCGGCGTGCCGGCCTTGATCGGCAGCGACAACGCCGCCTGCGGAATGACCTGCTTTGGCGTGTGCGGACTCGACCAGCGCAGCTCGGCCACAGCACCGCCGCCGTTCTCATAGTACTCCATCTGCAGGCTGTACGTGTTGCCGGCGACAAGATCGATAGTCCCCTTGTCCTCCGTCGGCCCATGGTCGGTCCAGTTGTTAACAAGCTGTTGACCGCCGATCCACAACCGCACGCCATCATCGCTATTTGTATAGAAGGTGTAGGTTTCTGTGAAGGCCGCTTCCACCTCACCCGTCCATCGGGCCGAGAACTGATCGTCGCCAACCGACGCGTCCGGTCCACCGGGATCGCCCCAGTTGAAGTCGATCTGGGGATCCGTCCGGGTCAACATCGGCGTATTGAGGGCCATGCCCTGGAAGTACTCTCCCTTCACACCGCCGCCTACTCTTGCGGTCGTAAAGCTCCATACGGGGCCCTTGTGTGTAGCCGCGGCGTCGAATTCATCCACCCGCCAGTAGTACGTCGTTTCCGGTTGGAGTGGACCGGCAGGAGTGAATGTCGCAATTGCCAGGGGCAGTGCGCCTGCGGCGTTGTCGACCTCGTCAAAACTCTCGCCGAAATATGCGTAGTGTACTTTGGCGTCGAGACCCGGAGCCCAGCCAAGCGTCACGTCATCGGTTTCGACAAATCTGGCGCCATCGGCCGGGACGGGATTGTAGCCGGTCTTAGGTGGTACAGAGAAGCTCCAGACGTCGCCTTTCCACGGGCTGGCCGCGTTGGCGTCGTTGACCTCGTCGATCCGCCAGTAGTAGGTCGTGCCCGGAACAAGACCTTCTGGGAATGGAAATCCCGCAAAACCAAGAATAAGCGTTGGCGCGGCCTGGTTGCCCACGAATGTGTCGGCGGCGCCGTCGTTGACATCGGCGAAATTGGTGCCCACGTACGCATCGTGCGATACGGCCCAATCGCCGGGAGACCATGACAAGGTGCCCCATGTTTGCAGAAGAAGGGCACCGTCTTCCGGATCCGGGCGCCGGGCGAGCGGCTGGCCGCCGATGATTCCCTCAAGACCATAGTCCATGATCGCCACAACACTTTCAGGCGAAAGCACTACGCTGAAATAACCCACATCGTCAATGCTTCCGTTAAAGATGCCACCGACAGAGCCAGCGTCAGATCTACCGCCAATCACAAACGGTCTACTCTGATCAAGCAAAATACCTCCGCCCGATGTGCCAGCTGATTGGCCATCATGATAGAGTTGCAGCGTACTTCCGTCAAAGGTGGCAACGACGTGATGCCATTGACCGGCCGTGGTATCGGCGATGACAGCCGTCCAACCGGTGTCATTATACGTTTCAAAAAGGATTCTCTGTTCAGCGCTGTACATCATAACGCCCCAGTTAACCGAACCGGGAGTGCCACTGGCTACATGCTGACCCCGTGAAATCATATGGTTCCAACTTTGAGTGCTTGGGAAGTTGTACCAAAATGATACGGAGAAGACGTTGACATTGAGAGCTTCGGCATTGCCGCAATTGACGTAAGTTCCTGACCCACTGAACTCTAAAGCATTGCCAAACTTACCATCAACCCAGTTTGGTGCGCCCATCAGCGTGCCATCATTGCCATTGCCCGAGGCATCGACGGCAATATCACCCTTTCCCTCGTCAAGGAGCCATATACCAAGAACGGTTTCGGGGTCAATCTGGGCATAGCATGGTCCTGCTGACATCAGACAAACGACAATGAAACTGGTGCACATTATGCTTAGGCGTGTCATCTTTTTTGTCCTCCTGATTCTAACTGAAAACTACAAATCATGCTCCGGCCACACGCCGAAGCGACCTGCGAAAATATCTGACTTTAATGCACCATCGGTGTGCCGGTCCCTGACGACTGTCTTCTGCGAACTGGAACATTGTCTGCTTCCTTCACAAGCCCAGAATGGGTGGTCGATCAAGGACACAACTTCTGCAAAACCTTCGCCGAGATGTAAGAATCCACATTTTGAGGCGGAAAACCCTTGTCAAAGAGCTTGGCACCGCACTTATTCGGCCCTTCAGCCAGGCTTGTTAACCTTCGAAACACACAAAACATCATCCATCCGAAGACCTATTACCCAGAGACTCCATTTCCTACTTGTACCAGAATAGCCGTCTTGATTTCAAGAAGAATTTCCTGATTGCGTGTTAGCGCGGTTTGTTTGATGAACAGTTGCTGACAACGTCTCGTCAGGGTGTTGTTGCTTGAAATCTCAAGAATCTGTGATTATCTTGGCTTGTGAAATACGTTCTGATAAGAGAGTCCCGGCAAAAGGAAACGACCATGAGGAATGGGCTTACACGGCGTGATATGTTGCAGGCTATGTGTATTGGAGCAATGTCGATGGCACTGCCCGAGACGCTGCGCGGCGCACAGAGAGACAGCAAGTCCAGGCAACCGGCGGCAAAGCCGCTGACCTTTTTTGGCTGGTCAGATACTCATGTGCCGGCCGACGGCGACGGGCACAAACTGTTGCCGGCCATCGATGCGATGAATCGCCTGCCGGGCAGGGCCTATCCGAAGAATGTCGGCGGTGTAGTCGATATACCGGCGTTCGTGTTTCATTGTGGTGACATCACCGAATGGCCCACGCATCAGGCGAAAAAGACATATGAGGACCTGATCACGAAACGATTGCAGTACCCCAGTTTCGAGATACTGGGAAATCATGACGAGGCCGGCGCTGACGGCGTGGCGCCGGCGCCGCCGATCATGAAGGAGTGGTTTAAACGGCGTTATGGAGATCTAAGCTACACGTTCGATCAGGGCGCGATTCATTTTGTGTGCCCCTTTTCGCGATATGACGAGAGCCTGGGAAATCCGGCACAGGACATAACGGCCGAAGCGCTGGGCTTTATCACCAGGCATCTGCACCGACACTATTCGCCTGATCTCGTGCCGGAAAAGTGGGCGTCCGTGCCTAAGGGCAGACCGATCATAGTGGCAACGCATTTATGCTTCGATGCGATGACCAATCGCGACGCGTTTGTGGACGCCCTGGGCGATGCGAATGTAATCATGGTCTTGGGTGGCCATTACCACAAGGCAAAGGTGACCCCTTATCGGGGCGTGAGTTTTGTGCAGCTTCCATCAACGAAGTCCCCCTATCCCGAAGTGACGGCGATTCGAATCACATCGGATCGGCTGACCGCGCTTCCATTTGATTACAGCAAGAACCAATGGATAGATGATCCCGGAAAGATCCTCGACGTTGAGATCTCGAGGTGAATTTGTGCTGGCCGCTGGCCTACGTCAAAACCTTTTGCTACCAGGTACCACTCACCGAACAGTATGCAGTGCCCTTTTCACTCCGCAATGAGAGGGAGAAATATATATTCGAGGCCCCGGGACCTGCGTGATGCCATGTTGCGTTTGTGTCTGCTGGCAGCCAGAGATATTCTGAATGAAGATCCACCCGAGTTCA
>LJTR01000423.1 GCA_001303465.1 Phycisphaerae bacterium SG8_4 | reverse complement strand
CCTCCGCCCTGCCGATTCTTCTGACGATTTCACAGCGCTTTGGCCATGCCAGAGGGCCAAGGCCGCCCGCAGCAGCAATCGCCTGCTTGAGAGTCATGGGCCGGCCTGTCAGTAAGACTGCTCCAGTCCTGTTGACGTTGCCCGTGACATAAAATTCACCGACAACATCGACAGGCACGAAGATAGAATCTCCGGGCTTTATCACAATATTGTAGCGCGGGTCACCGATGGATAGTTTGTCTGCAGGAATCCTTATCAGTCGGGTTCTCGCCTGATCGCCGGCGGCCACCAGCGTCTCTCCGGGCGCCGCGTCCACCCCCTGATCGGGTTGAACCTTTATCACCGGCTCGCGGGCTTCTGCCACGCCCACTTGAACGGGCACCCACTTGCCGTTGCGGAATACCCACTCGACGTGTCCTGCCGGCTCTTTCTCGGCCGGCTTGGGCTTCTCGGCTTTCCTCTGGACCCAAATCCCGTCCTCTAAGACCCACTCGACATCCGCCGGTGGCTCCTGAGACAACGATCCATTTGTCAGCTTTGCACCCGTCGGCGTCACGGTGGACGTCAATGCTTCCTCCAGCTTCGCTCGATCGTCAATTCTGCCTCCACCGCGGGGAGCAACTGCGCGCGATGTGAACGAATCTGCACCGCCCGCACGCGAACTGCTCAACCCAGGGGCCGACCTATCGCGCATACTCTTTAGTATTTCCTCAACATCTACCGGCTTGCCCTCTCCCCCAGCAGGCTCCGGCGACTGACGCAGCTCACCGGCGTCCGGCGCGTACTTCCACGTACCGGTGCTCGGATCGAACTGCCAGGAACGTTTTGGCGGTGTGGAAGACTGCGTCTCGCTAACCATCTCCGAGGATGCTATGACCACTTTGCTTGTCGGCCACTGGTGCTGGACCCGCGCGGCCAGTGGTTTGGGGCTTTGAAGTTTCGGTACCGCAGCTTCGGGCTCAATGATCTGCAATTCCAGCTCGCCAAACCCCGGATCGATGCCGTCAGGGCTCTTGCCGGGGCCGCCAACCGACCGCGAAACGTAAATGTAACTGACATTGAACTGACTCGACCCGCCCGCTGTCGCAAGAGCATCGGCAAGTCTGAAATCGTACCTCGGAATAGGATACCTGCTCGGAAAGCGCACGCCGTCACCTAGTATCGAAAACGCCCGCTGTTGAGAGTTAACCAACGTTGCGGTCACCGACGGCTGCTTGAGTATACTCGGCGATAAGATCTTCCTAATCTCCTCCTCGAGTTGTGTCTCGGTCAAGCCCGCCACCTGAACAACCCCAACCTCAGGGACGGATATCTTACCTGTCTCGGTAATGAGATGATCGTTTACGTAGGTCACTCCTTCTCGAAGCAAATCGACAATGGCGATACGCACAAGATCACCCGATCGCAGTGCATAATCGGATTGTGTCGCAACAAGGTCTATCGGCAACGGTTCTTCGGCGCCTTCCCAGGCCAACGGTGTCTCCTCGGCGACACCTAGGGAATCCAGAATCACGTTGACCGCCGGAAAGCGAGCAAATCGGCCTATCTGGGTCGGATCAAAAAACTTGTTACCGCAGCCGGAGAACAGCCCAAGACAGAGCGCAAGAAACCCGGCGAACAACAGCCGTAGACTCCCGCCTCTGCCTTTGACTATCATCCTTTTCATAGCGTTAAACTTCCAAAAAGCCCCGAATTTCCGCTCTTCGCCGAACCCAGGGAGGCTACCTGAGAAAACACTTGCACTCGATGAAATGTATCGGTTGAAAGCCGTGTTTGCTTAACTCTAATTTTGCTCTCAAAACCCCTGCCGTAAAGCTCTGATCAACGCATGTCCGCGGCGCGCGCGGCCCGTTTTTTTCTCCGCCAAGAAATCCCTCAGCTGCAGTGATTCTGCCGCCCAAATGGCAAATAGCACTCTGATAATGCAGTTATCAGGCGCAATAAGCCAGCCGCATGGTTTGCCAGCCTTTGATCACTCGCAAATGCCTCCGGTCCAAAGTGGTTGAACCGCCCTCGCAGCCGAGATGCCAACGACCGCCCGTGCATTTTGAGGCCGATAATCGCTGCAATTCCAGTACAGCGCCGAAAGCACCTCTTCCGGCGGAATTCCGTAGAGCGGTGGCAGAAATTCCGCGCCGTGCGAGGAAAAACATGTCATACCGTCAAAAGGTCGCGTGCCACCACCTGCCGAAAGTAGCGAGTGCCGAGCCCGCCCCTTTCCTGAAAAGTCAGGATTGACCCAAGCAGGCGGCTCCTACTTCGCCGCTGCCGCCTTGTTACAGTCGATCTTGACCAGTCGCGTCTGCGAACCACCCGCGCTATCAGCAGTGAAAACCTCGATTCTTGTCGGAACCAGCGGTCCGCCCTTCTCGACCTCATCGTAGTCGTACCCACGAACCGCCAACGATCTGCCAGTATCAGCACAGCCGATTTGAAGCAGATCGATCAGAGAGCTGTCCCGGTTCTGGTAGAAGACCGCTTTCGCCATGTGCTGGCCAGAGCCGATTTCCGACTCGAGTTGCCGGTCGATTGGGTAATACCATTGCCCCTGGATTTTCACCGCCGAATCCTGCCTGACATACTGCGCTGAAGTGTCGAGGAAGCGCGCCGGCGCCGTGGCGATATTCAATATCGCTTCAGCGAGACAGCGTCCCGGCACGACCTCCGACAACTCATCTATCCGCGAGCCGCCCTCCAGCACGTCAAATTGCCCTCCCGACAACTGCCAGAGAATTGCGCCCTGCGGCTCGGCGGCTGAAATCCGAATCGAGTTCGACCACGGATAAACCTGATAGCTCTGCTGGCTCAGGTAGTAGCTGTCGTCAGGTTGATAGAGAGTGACCACACAGTCGAGGCGCAGCGCTCTTGTCTTGCTCCAGGCATCCAATCCTCCCGCTGCATCGATTGCCCGCGCTGCGTAATCGGACGCAACAGACACAGTCGCAGCCTCAGGCGCAACAGCCAGGCCAACCTCCTGTTGTTTTTGCTGCTGACAGCCCGGAACAGTCAATGCAAAAATGAGCACGCAAAGCGCGATGTGTAACACCATGACTTTTGACTCTTGATCTCTGATTGTGGTCATCTTCTTTCCTCCGGACCTGCAGTTTCCTATTTGTCGCAATTCAAGTTCGCAAGCTGCTCCATGAGAGCATATCTCTGGGTTGCGTCGGCAGCCGACAGCTTCATCAGGTCGGCCGCGACTTCCGGTTTCGCCTGCTTGAGCGTTCGATAACGATTCTCGCCGTAAGCATAATCCTCGAACTCAGTCGTGGGCGCCTTCGAATCAAGCTGCAGCGGGTTCTTGCCCTCGGCCTTCAGCCGTGGATCGAACCTGTACAACGGCCAGTGGCCACAGGTGACCGCCTTCTTCTGCTCCTCGTAGCCTGCCGTCATATTGATGCCATGGGCGATGCAGTGGGCGTATGCCAGGATCAGCGACGGCCCCGGATAGCTCTCGGCTTCGACAAGGGCCTTCACAGTATGGCTGGTATTTGCGCCCATTGCGACTTTTGCAACGTAGATATTGCCGTAGGTCATGGCCAGAAGCCCCATATCTTTCTTCGGCATCAATTTGCCGCCGGCCGCGAACTTGGCAACAGCCGCTCTGGGTGTTGACTTCGACATCTGCCCGCCCGTGTTGGAGTACACTTCCGTGTCCAGAACCAAAACGTTGACATTGGCTCCGCTGGCAAGCACGTGGTCCACCCCGCCGTAGCCTATGTCGTAAGCCCAGCCGTCGCCGCCGAGAGCCCAGACGCTCTTGTGCACGAGATAGTCGGTGACGTCCAACAAATGCCTGCACTCGGCGCAACCGCTTTTGCGGCATTGAGTGTTGAGCTTATCCACTCGCGCCCGCTGCTGATCGACGGAAGACTGCGCCGGATCGTCAGCCAGAGCGGCCTCCCGGATTTCCCGCGCCAACTGTCGGTCAACACAACCCTTGTCGGCGACTATTTCCAGCAGGCCAAGGGCACGCTCCCTGAACTTGTCCACAGTCAATCGCATACCCATAGCGAACTCGGCGCAATCCTCGAAAAGGCTGTTGCTCCAAGTTGGCCCCCTGCCGTTGACGTCCTTGGTGTAAGGTGTCGTGGGCAGATTGCCCCCATAGATTGAAGAGCAGCCGGTAGCGTTACCGATGAACGCCCTGTCCCCGAACAATTGCGTCATCAGCTTGACGTAGGCTGTTTCGCCGCAACCGGCGCAGGCGCCTGAGTATTCGAACAAGGGCTCGACCAATTGGCTGCCCTTTACGCTCGCTGCTTTGAACAGTTCGGGGTTCGTATTTGGAATCGACAGGAAATGAGCATAGTTCTCGCGCTCGCGCAGGCGAACCGGCTCCTGAGGTACCATGTTAATTGCCTTTCGTCCGGTCGGTTCCTTGCTCTCGTCCTTTTCCTTTGCCGGGCAGGCAAGCACACAGGCGCCACAGCCGGTACAGTCTTCCGGAGCCACCTGAACCGTAAACTTCATTCCGGAGAAGTCTTTGCCCTTTGCGTCGGCGGACTTGAAATGTGACGGAGCAGCCTTGAGATGTTCTTCGTCATAGGCCTTGATTCTTATGGTCGCGTGCGGGCAGACCAATGAACAAGTACCGCACTGAATGCAGATGTTCGGTTCCCACTGAGGGACATTGACGGCAATGTTACGTTTTTCATATCTTGTCGTGCCGGTCGGGAACTTGCCATCGTCCGGCATCTTGCTCACCGGCAGATCGTCGCCGTGAAAGCCCATAAGCTCGGCCGTGACCTCCTTGACAAAGTCAGGGGCATCATCTGGCACCAGCTTTCGCATATGCGTCTTGCTGGTCACCTTGCCGGGGACCTCAACTTCATAGATCTTGTCAATCGCCGCATCAACCGCGGCGTTGTTCATATCAACGATCTTCTGGCCCTTCTTGCCGTACGTGCTCTTGATAGCGTCTTTGATCGCTTTGACTGCCGTGTCGATCGCAATGACGTTGGCGATCTTGAAGAACGCCGTCTGCATGATCACGTTGATCCGTGCGCCCAGGCCGAGGTCCTGCGCTATGCCGATCGCGTCAATAACATAGAACTTCAGCTTCTTGTCGATAATCTGTTTCTGAACTTCCTGCGGCAGCG
>LJTR01000422.1 GCA_001303465.1 Phycisphaerae bacterium SG8_4 | reverse complement strand
GCCGTTGATAAGGTTATCGAACACCTGACGGGTTAGAAGGGGGGGGGCTTGGCGGATTCTCAGTTTTTCAGGCCTGAGAGGGCGATTTAGAGGGCACCACATTTCAGACCGCATTCAAGCTAACAAGGGTACTGTTTGAGGCTACTGCAGTATCCTGTTTTGATGTTTTGCGATCTGCAGTACGAAGGTAGATGTTTGACTAAGGGATTGCTGACGGAACCTCGTCATATGGCTCATCCATCTCGACTGGCTTATACCCAGGCAGCTTTGATTTCTCCACCTCCTTTTTGAAGGCTGAGATTACTCTTTCCTGAATTCGTTTCCTGCATTCGGCATTGATCGGATGGGCGATATCCGAGTGCAGTTTCATTCTTCCCTTGAAATCCTTCTTGGCCCGGTTGTCGGAAAGCTCCTTTCCACAGTTGTTGCAGAATCTGGCTCTGAGATGGTTTTTACTTCCGCATTTTTCGCAATGGTCGCTCATCTTCCTCGAAGGCATGGCAACGAAAAAACCGTTCGCGCCCTCGATGATCTTGATATCACGAACGACAAACTCCTTGTCCATCGTGATCGAGCAAAAAGCTTTCAGCCTGTCATCCTTGTTGCTCACCAGCTTGGCTCTGACTTCGGTGATCTCCATTTTGTTTGCCTCGCTAAAAAGTCTACCATCTATTGTTGGCCACAACGATACACTTGCATCCAAGCTTCTCCTCAAGCCTGCGCTTATAATCTCCGACTTGCCTTTCGTCTCCGCTATCGACAATACAAAACATTGCTGAACCGCTACCGCTTAGGCAAAAAGACCCTATACCCAACGACCCGCTTTCTTCTTTCAATTCGGCCAAGCTCGCAGCCAAATCGAAGCAGCTTTCTTCAAGCATATTTGCGCACATTTTTGTTATCAAATCAATCCTCTTTTCCCTGATGTAGCTGCTTATCCGAGCCGAGAGCTTTTCATACAGAGCCGGCCGATGTCGATAATTGGCATAAACCTTTTGCGTAGAAACACTTACATCCGGAAGCAACAAGAGGGCCGTAAAGTTGAAATTTCCTCCTATTTTTTCTATTTTTTCGCCTTTTCCCCTGCACCTCGCCAGCGGGCCACTTAAAAAGAAAGCTACATCGCTGCCCAGGTTTGCAGCAGCGTCAAACAGGTATTTCTTGTCGAGGTTCAACTTCAAGTACTGCCTCAGGCCTATGAGGGTGGCAGCCGCGTCACTACTCGCCGAGCCCAATCCTGTCCCGGCGCCGATGTTCTTGGTAAGTGTGATCCTGACAGCAGGCATCGGACGCCAGCCCCCCAGCAGTATCTCGGCGGCCCGCCAGACGAGATTGTCTCTGCCCTGCGGCGCCCAGTGCGGCCCTTTGCAGATGAGTTCTATGCCGTCTCTCTGCCCTCGTTCGATGAGGATCTCATCGTACCAGTTGATCTTGGCCATTATCGTATCTATTTCGTGGAAACCGTCGGGCCGCCTGCCGGCAATTAGCAGCGACAGATTAATCTTGGCCGGCGCCAGCACCAATAGACCATCGCCAACGACTGTAATCTGTTCCTGGACAACCATGGTCAGCCGTGTTTGCCTTTGCTCGCCTTTCTTCTTTGAACTGCGAGCGTATTCCTCTCCCAGAATACACCATCAGTATAGCCTTGAATTGACCGATCAAGTTCAGCCAGGTGCAGGCGTTTTGCGGCGAGCAGACAGTATTGCCTTTCAATCTCCACACCAAGAAATTTGCGATTCAATTTCTTTGCCGTTACGATGCTGCTGCCGGCTCCCATGAAGGGATCGAGAACAAAATCGCCTCGATTTGTGCTTGCCAGGATTAGCTTGGCCAGCAGTTTCTCCGGCTTCTGTGTCGGGTGATCTGTGTTCTCAGGCATCGACCAGAACGGAATCGTGATATCATTCCATAGATTCGAAGGATGGGTCAATCGGAACTGCCCTGCGGACGTAACATCGAAGTCTTTCGGCGAGCCGTTGTCGTCCGTATACGGAGCGAGAACTCTACGCCTGAGCTTGACGTCTTCTACGTTAAATACGTAATCATCACTGACGGTGGCAAACCAAATATCCTCGGAAGCGTTCTTCCAGTTCGTCTTTGCTCCTCTGCCCTTGTCTCTCTCCCAGGTGATTCGATTTCTTACCTTTAGGAACTTGTCCAGGACAAGATGAACGGCAGTCGACGAACACCACTCAGAGCAGACGTATACCGATGCAGTATTCCTGAGCAGGGGCAGTAATTTGACCAGCAGGTTCTCGAACCATTCTGCGTATCCGGCAAGACTCTTTTTTCGAAAAGCATTTGACGCGAAGGCCTTCGTAAGATTGTATGGCGGGTCCAGTATCAGCAAGTCAACAAAAGCAATCGGCAACAAGTCTATCACCTGGAGAACATCCTGGTTCAAGATAGTGTTGCAAAGAGAATCTGCCCGCGCGGGTTCGCTGATGTGAGTCAAGTTCTTGCCGTAGCGATCTTCTTCGGCTCGGCTGAGCGTAATTGTTCGATTTCTCTGTGCGCGAACGTTATTCACACCGCTGACTCTGCCACTCCGTTTGCTTCGGCGAATCCGCTCTTACGCTGATTCCTTCTTCGTGTTTTGTTTAGCCGTGAACAAATCGGCCTTGCGTTCGACGATGTCGCGAGTGATTACGTATTTCGCAGGTTTCGATTCCTCGGGTAATTGATACATCAAATCGACCATCAATTCTTCGGTAATCGAACGCAGCGCCCGCGCGCCGGTGTCACGCGTGAGGGCCTTTCGGGCCAGTGCATGCAGGGCGTCTTCCGTGAACTCAAGCTCGGCATCTTCCATCTCGAAAAATCTTTGGTACTGCTTGCAAAGCGCGTTTTTAGGCTGCGTCAAGATCGCTATCAGTGCCTCTTCGTCAAGAGCACCGAGGGTCGTGATCACGGGAAGTCTGCCAACCATCTCGGGAATCATTCCGTATTCGATGATATCTTCGGGTATAACCTGGTCCAGCATGTCACTGTACTCGGTTCCTTCATCTGTCTTGCCGACCAACTCCGAATCGAAGCCGATCATCTTCTTGCCGAGCCTCTTTTTGACGATGTTGTCCAGCCCCACGAAAGTGCCGCCGCATATAAAGAGTATCTGCGTTGTATCGATTTGTATGTAGGATTGTTCCGGATGCTTTCTTCCACCCTGCGGCGGGATATTGGCGGTAGTCCCTTCGAGCATCTTTAGCAGGGCCTGCTGAACGCCCTCTCCCGAGACATCGCGCGTAATCGAAACGTTCTGAGACGTCTTGCCAACCTTGTCAATCTCGTCGATGTACACAATACCGCGCTGAGCGGCTTCAATATCGTAATCGGCGGCCTGCAGCAACCGCAGCAGGAAGTTCTCGACGTCTTCACCGACGTATCCCGCTTCGGTGACAGTAGTGGCGTCACATATCGCGAACGGCACCTGCAGCTCGCGAGCGAGCGTGCGGGCAAGCAAGGTCTTGCCTGAGCCTGTCGGGCCGATCAGAAGGACGTTGGATTTGTCGATCTCGACGTCACTGTCGCTGCTGTCACTGTGGAGAAGCCTTTTGTAGTGGTTGTGCACGGCGACCGAGAGATACTTTTTGGCGTGGTCCTGACCGATCACGTATTGGTCAAGATACTTCTTTATCTCCTTGGGCTTGGGCATTTCCTTAAGACCAAAGCCGCCCTCTCCGCTGCGCCTACGGTCTTGCCGTATGATGTTGTGGCACAGCTCGACGCATTCGGGACAGATAAAGACCTTGTTGGGTCCCTCGATCAGCGTATCAGCCTGGCTTGCAGATTTGCCGCAGAAGCTGCAAATTACCTTCGGTTTCCTGGTACTTGTTTTCTTTACCATCGTTGAGTTTCCGTCATTAAATCAAACCCCGCCCTCTCAGGCTTCATTTCAAAAGAGCCGGCCAAACAGCCCGCCACCGGCAACAAGAGTATAACCATTTGGACTGCAGGCAACAACAGAAAAGAGTTTCCATCCGGTCTGACGACTGTTGCCTTGTTTCTCTCGTTCAAACGCCGCAGCAGCTCCTGACGAATGCGCCCCCTTTGCGCAGAGCTTCGATGTTAACCGGCAGCATCTTGTGATATCGCCTGGCAATCGTCTCAGGCAAGGCTTGTGCCGCATCCTCGACAGTCAGGTATTCTCGCTTTTGCAGATATGCACCGATGGCGACCATGTTTGCGCTCTTGTGGCTGCCCAGTTCAACGGCCAATTCATCGGCAGGGACCGCGACCACCTCGACCGAGCCGTCCAGCTCCGGCGCGCCGTCGATCAGGGAGCTGTTCATTATCAGCAGGCCGCCGTTCTTGAGTCGCGGGCCGAACTTGTTCAGCGATGCCTTGTTCATTACTATCAGCGAATCCGGCTTGCTGACAACGGGACACGCGATTTCTCTGTCGGCGATAACCACCATACAATTGGCCGTGCCTCCGCGGACCTCGGCGCCGTACGATGGCATGTAGGTCACTTCCCTGCCGGCTCGCATGGCTGTCTGAGCCAACAGCTTGCCGGCCAGCATTATGCCCTGCCCGCCAAAGCCGGCGATGACGATCTCTTCGTAGAAATCCTTTCCCGTCATTGTCAACCCTTCAATCGTCCCAAGGGGAAGACTTTGATCATTTCCTTTTCTATGTGTTCCATTGCTTTGGCCGGAGGCATCCGCCAGTATACCGGACAAGGTGAGAGCATCTCGACCAACGACATTCCTTGAGCACCATCGACCTGCAGTTCGAACGCATGCCTCAGGGCCTTCTTCGACTTACGTATGTGAGCCGGATCGTGCATGGAGCACCGCTCGATATAGATTGTCCCCGGCAACGTGGCCAGCAGCTCACAGACCTGAAGCGGATAACCTTGGTCGGCACCTTGCCGGCCTTTTGGCGTGGTCGCCGTCACCTGGTCGATCATTGTCGTCGGAGCCATCTGTCCGCCGGTCATCCCGTAGACCGCGTTGTTGATGAATACTACGGTTATCTGCTCGCCCCGGTGTCCGGCGTGCAGGATCTCGGCTGCGCCGATACTCGCAAGGTCCCCGTCACCCTGATAGGAAAAGATTATCTTCTCCGGGTTGGTTCTTTTCATCCCGGTCGCCACCGCCG
>LJTR01000421.1 GCA_001303465.1 Phycisphaerae bacterium SG8_4 | reverse complement strand
CAGGAAGGCGTACGGCTCGACCGTATCGACTATCACTACGCCGGAGTACTTGCAGATCAAGCTTATCGCCGATGCGGCCTGAGCATCCGTGTCACCGTCGGTCACGAAGGAGATGATCGGATAACCCAGAGGTCTGAAGACCTTCCTGAGTCCTAAAGCTCGTATTCTTGAGTGACCAAACAGTTTCTCGTTCAAGGTCGGAGACTTGAGTTCCAATACGATGTTCTCGACACCGGCAGTCTTGATCTTCTCGGACATATCGGCTAGCTCCTCAATCGATCCGGCGCTCGCCACCAGAGGGCAGCCATTTTCTTTGGCGATCTTGGCCATCTCATCGGCAGTCTCGGGCGTGGCCGCCGCCAGCAGCGGCACGCTGTCTTTCGCCTGGGTGGCCGCAGCCGCCATCGCCTCGGTCGATTGCGTAACCAGTATAATCGCAAGCTCGCTGTTGTCCTTGACAGTCGCTGCTGCTTTTGCGAAAGCATCAGTCGAGCCGCTGTCGTTGACAAGAGCGATGGCCCTGGCTCCTATCTTCATTCCGACCCGCTCGAACTGCAGTGCATTAACGGCCTTGATACGGTCGAGCAGCTCGGCGCCGGTGAGTTTATCCGAGACACTCGCTCCCAGAACGGTGGGGCTGTGGAACTTCTCTTCGTGACGGAACAATACCGTTTCCTGTCCGATCTGGACCTGTCCGTCGCCTGTGCCGAATACGACCTTCTGCATCGGCGGCGCCGCTGCAGCAGCGAGTTTGTCCTTGGCTTCCTGCGAGACGTCAGGACAGTCGTCGAGCTTGGCGCGCTTCTGCGCCAGTGCCATGGCAAAGGCCAAACAAGTAGGCATACCGCACTTCTTGCAGTTGGTTTTTGGAAGGAGCTTGAAAATATCTAATCCTGTCAGTGCCATAATTTCCTCGCGTCATTCTTAAATGTCGTCTCTGGTATTTCGTATCTCGCTTCAGTAAGGATCGCAAGACACACTTGACGGTCCTTAGAACATCGGTTCCAAAGCTGTTGCCGGATGCTGGTTCTTGGTGACGAATTCCAAAACCTCTTCTTCGGTGGTAGCTGTTGTTTCGTCGGCGATCTTGGTCAGGAAGTCTACGCCGCCTAGCCCGGCTTCCTCGGCCCTCTTGACGAATGCGTCCTTGATTTCTTCCTTGAGCATGGTCGGCATCCACACGATGCGCCCGATCCCGCCTTCGGCTGCAATGAATTTTCTCGAACAGATATAGTGCTTCGAGTGGCCGATGAATCCGGGGGTCTGCTGTCCGCCGCCAACGGTGCCGGCGAGCGTGGAGAACTTCATCCCGCACGGCGTCATTTCCGGATATTCTCTGTTGACTATCATGATACCGCCGGTTGAAGGCAGTACGGCGGCTATACACTCGAAACAGCCGCAGGAGGTCATCGGATCGGCTATCATGCTGTACTGACTCATTCGCTCGACATTGCCACCGCTGGATTGTGACACGAATGCGTTGACTTTGTCCCATTGCCCGATGGTCGGCTCGACCGGATTTCCCTTGGAGATTGGCTGGTTCGGCCCCGAAGGAGTGATTTCGTACGCCGCTCGACAATCAAGCCAGCTATAGGCGCCGCACAAACCGGGCCTTTCCGGTGAAACCACGCAAATATGGTTGGGAGCGAAGCTCTGGCACAGCGTGCAGGAGTAGAACGTGTCTATGTCTTCATCCTGCATACCTTCCAATCGCGCATCTCGCTCGGCGTACACGGCCTGAGCCTGCTCGCGCAGCGCCGAAACCTGCTTCTCGTCGGTGTATATCTTGATCTGAACCTTGTCCACAATACTCGAATATTCGTCGTGATATTTGGCGTGCAGCAGCTTGCCGATATGTTCGAGCACGAATCCGGCCTTTGCGGCGTCCTTACTTATTCGCACCCAGTTGATGTCTCGCTGGCCCATGTGCCAGATTCCCTGGGCTTCGTTGAGGAACGTATGGACCTGCCGTTCGAGCACCGGCTCAAAATCAGACTGCATCTTGCGGCCGGCAACCTCTATGATGATCCCCATGGGCATTCTGCCGCCGGCTTCGAGAGTGTCGATATCGGGCCCGATCACCTCCACGTTGCCGTCTTCAACCTCGTCGATCTCCCGCATACGCAGCCATTCGAACGCAGGTGTTCTCTGACCTCCGAATTCGCACTGCATATCCTCTTTGCGGATGCGTTCGCCTTCGAAGGCGGGACTGACAGATACCGGGATGGGAATCTCTGTGATCTTGACCTTCAGGCCGCGGACTTCGACCGCCTTTTCGACGATCTGGTCGTGCGGAATCCGCGATACCACGTGCTCGTAGGTGCAGACGCCGGTCGGCAGGATTTCGGGAATGTCCGAATCGGCGATGGTGGGAAAGCCATAGTTGATTGCACCTGCTGCGGTGGCATACCATTCATCCGTAACCTCGCCCAGGGCCATAACAAAGGCAAAGATTCTGTTCTTGTTGTACAGCAGGTTCCGCCGGAAATCACCCGGCTGGACACCGCCGAAACTGAGCGCCGCCCGGCTGGCAAAACCGAGTGCATATATAGCGGATGTGATTTCCCGGCCAAAGGGTACCAAGCGCGTCTCCCAGCCCAGTTGGACGCCGCCTTCGACGAGTTGCTCGGCAAAAGTAGTTCCGTTGTTGTGGGCGGACATAAACACGTACAGGCAACGTTCCTGCAGCTTTCGAGCGATTTCCACAGCCGTTTCGACGTCCGGGGCAGCACCGGCTATTGCCGCGAATCCGGGCGCCGTGCCGTCCACGAACTGGATGCCGCGCTCACGCATGATCACGTCGTCGGCGGCTCCTAGCCAGATCCCGTCGACCGGATTGGGACCCACGAGGTATTTACATGCCTCGATCATCTCTTCGGCAAAGAGTGTCGCCATACCGGCGTCGAGAGCATGTCCCAGGTAGGGCACCCACAAGTCGTCATCGACCAGCGGCGGCAGCAAATCCTCAATCTCTTTCATAACTTCCCTGAAGTCCGAGAGCCTTTCAACCGCTCGACCCGTCATCGAGTAGATGATAGGAATGTAATATCCCGTGTTGGGAAAGTGGACTTCGCAATCTTCGCCCTTTTCCTTGATGGCTTTATCCAGGATATCTTGAGCTTGCTTGGCAATCTTGTGTGCGCCGCGTATGGCTGCTGATGCAATGATTTTTGACATAGACTTACCTTTCCTATCTTGTATCAATCAGGATGTCGAATTTCACAACCCGACTTCTGAATTGGCTCACCTGCTCGGTTGCTCATTCCACGGTCAAGGCCCGCCGATCCTCCATATCATAGAGCTTTCGCTCGGCTTTCTTGTTGATTCCCAGGGCATCGCGCTTCTCTTCGATATGTTCGATTATCATCTGCGCGGCCTTGAGGGGATCCGATTCGATCGCCCAGTGACCGCCGAGATCCTTTTCAATGCCGTTTAGCAGATAATCGCTCACGTTCTCGCTGCCCAGTATCGGCAGGACTTCTTCGGCGAACACCACCAGAGCGCCGCTCGCGACGAAATACTGTCCGATAGCGACCGCCTTCTCACTCACCGACTCCAGGCAGGCGCCGGCAACGGGCAAATCGGATAGGTCTTCGCCCAGACCGCCTTCGCGGACCAGTTCGCTGCACGAAACCAGCAGTCGCGTGTTGTCGACACAACTGCCGCATGCCAGAACCGGTGCGATTCCCACGGTTTCGCAGACCTCCCTGAGGCTGTCTCCGGTCATTTCCAATGCTTCTTTCGGATTGGTCAGACCCTGTTTGGCACATGCAATGGTCGCACAGCCCGTGGTCAGGACCAGAATATTGTTCTTGATCAGCTCACGCGTCAGGGTTGTGTGTGTTAGATCTTGTGGGACTTTGGGGTTAGTGCAACCGACGACACCGACTATGCCGCGGATTCTGCCGTTGATGATGTTGTCGTTCAATGGTCTAAAGCTTGAGCGGAAGCGTCCGCCGAGCATGTAGTTGATGGACTCGAAGCTGAAACCGCCAACAGCGGTTTTCTTGTGCTGCGGGATATACACATCCCCACGATTTTTGTAATTTCCGATTGCCATCTGAACCAGCTCTTTGGCGGTCTTGAAGGCATTTGTCTCATCCATCGTGACGTGCTCGATGCCGGGCATCTTGGCCTTGTCAGCGGTTGTGACCAGCTTCGTGTGGTAGCAACTCGCCACGTTTGTCAGTCCCTGCATCACACACTGAACGTCGACGGCCATCAACTCGATCGCGCCGGTGGCGATCACCAGTTCCTGATTCAGGAAGTTGCCGGCGATCGGAATGCCGTGCCGCATCAGCAGCTCATTGGCCGTACAACAGGTTCCGGCCACATTGATCCCATTGGCCCCGGCTTTCTTTGCTTCGGCGAGCATCCCTTCATCCTGCGATGCCGCCGCTATCATCTCCGAGAGAATGGGCTCATGTCCGTGGACGATGATGTTGACCTCGTCTTTCTTGAGCACACCCATATTGACTTCGCCTCGCCCGGGATAGGGGGTGCCAAAGAGAATGTCCTGCAGTTCAGTGGCGAGCATTGCTCCGCCCCAGCCGTCGGCCAGAGCCACACGACAGGCGTGCTTTAGAATGTTCTTATAATCCTGATCGACCCCCATCGTGCTTCTGTGCAGCGATTCAGCTACCTCGCGATCGACGGCACGCGGGGTACATCCGAATTTGTTCCAGAGTTCCTGACGCGGTGCCGGTGCCCGCCGGGCCATGAGCTGTGTCCCTTCCGACTTGCCGAACTCGGCAAGGGCGATCTTGCCGACATCGACGGCAATTTCATTGACCGCGCGGTCCTTGGTCTTGACGCCCAATTCCTCGGCCAGCTTGAACAGTTTCGTAGTGTCCTTGATCTGGTAATCAGGGGTCTCGCCCTTGGCGGCCGCCAGGAACACCTCGGCGACCGTTCGGCCGTGATCGCTGTGTGCGGCTACCCCGGCGGCTATGGCCCGCAGGAAGTTGCGGGCAACGATCGTATCGACGTCGGCCCCGCAAACGCCCAATTTTGCCTTCTTGGTGATCCGGCAGGGGCCCATTGCGCAAATCCGGCAGCACACGCCCTGTTTGCCAAAACCGCACTGCGGCATCTGTAATTCGAG
>LJTR01000145.1 GCA_001303465.1 Phycisphaerae bacterium SG8_4 | reverse complement strand
TCTGACAGCAACACGAGTATACCCTTCAGGGTAGTAAATTCCCGCGAGTAGGATCATAAACTGTTATTGTAAAGTTACTTACCCTCGCAAAAACCCAAAAATTCAATCGTGAGCACCATAAGTCAAACAGGGCAAGGCAAAAGGTTGGCGCCTTAACGAAAGTGCCTTCCTCTGTCAAACATCCTGCCTGTTCGTATGATCGCAATCTCCCTCCCCACCTCTCTCGAGGGAGGGAGATTGCTCTTTCTGCCACCCTTTATGTCACCGAGGTGAAGCGCTTCCTTGCTGCCACCAGGCTGATCCCGCCGCAGGCCGGTTGCCAAATGGAAAAGCAATTTGTCACCAGCTTTGAAACGGCCCTACAAGTTGTCAATACCATGATCCCCCACGGAGTCGCACCGAAAAAGAGGGTCCGTCCCTCTAGTTCCGCTAGTTCCGGCGCGGGGAGAGACCGCACCATCGACGAACGCGGTTAGAGGGGCATCATAGGGAGGGTCAGGCCAGATTCGCTAAAGAGAAGCGGTACAAAAGCGGCGCATCTGCGCGGGAATCCGGTCTCTTCGTCGGCAGTATCACCACATCTTCAATCTTTCCCTGTCGGCGCGAGGCGTTTCAATTCGTCAAACCAGTTCTCGACGACGATCAACTCGGTTATCGGGGCTTGCTCTTGCCCTTCAATCTCTTTGATCATCAGGAAACATTTGCCGTCCGGGTGAATGTCGTAGTTTCGGCTGGAGGGTCTGGGCACATACACATCTTCAAATAGGAGCCTGGCCCGGCCGGGGCTGAAACCTCCTTTAGTTTCTACAGAGACCGCCACCAGCGAGCTGCCGTCACGATAGTAAATGGTCTTGCCATCAGGCGCCCACACGGGTTCATGGCCCCCTTCAGTCTCGGTGGATACCTGCCACTTGCCCTCCAAGCCGGGAAAGCTCGTGATAAAGACCTCGTCACGACCCACTTCATCGGACACATAAGCCAGCCACTTTCCATCCGGCGAGAGGGCCGCAAAGTGTTCGTCAGCGTCGGATACCAACAAGGGTTCAATCTCGCCATCGCGATCCAGATGGATCGCCACAATATCCGCGCCTCTACTCGATGTCTCTTCCGAACTCCATGCTCTGGCCACGAGTACCTTTCCATCCGGGGACCGAGCATAGGGGTTCACCCTCGTCCATCCGCTCATGTTGACCGAAACAACTTCGGTCTCACCGCTTCCATCAGCGGCCTTTCGTCTGATCTCACGCCTATCGCCGAAAGTTGTAAAGAGCACCTCACGGTTGTCGGGCATCCAGATTACGTTGCCAGAATTACCTTCGGAAGGAAAGGTTAGACGGTGGATGGGGCTGGCGCCGCCGGTGTCATATATCCAAATACCATATTCAGCCCCGGCGGCAATCTGGGGACGGGCGGTGTCGCCGGACACACTCACCTTCCCGTACCCCATGGGACGTGTCCCCAGGGGTTTCTCCTGTCCCTCAAGATCCACCCAAACAAGCTCCTTGTTTGATCCCTGAAGCCCTTCGACCGGTGCGTAAATCAGCGTCCCTTTGGGAGAGAGCGCGAGGGCTGGCAGCCAATCCGTCGGCATCCGATCCTCAGTCACGTTAACGGCGGGACCTGTGATTCGCAGTGTTTTCATATCGAAAGAAGCCGCCATGAGGGAGCCTCGTTGCACGTAGACCAGATGTCCGGACGGCGCATACCAGCCTGCTGCGCGTTCCCGGAGTGGTTCCAGCTTGCGGCTCTTGACGGACATGGCAAACAGAGTCGAGTTGTAAATGTCAATGCCTCTTCCCCCTATGAAAAAGAGTGTTCCGCTTTCCGGATGAAGCTGAAAGGGAAAATGTACACGGTGACCGGGCGTGTCATCCAAGGTCGTAAGGGGTACTGACTCTTGGGTTCTCAGGTTAAACCGGGACAGGCCGTCCACGCCCGGGTCGTTGGTGCTGAGAATAAGGGTTTCATTATCTTCCCATAAGCAAGGTGAGTCCGGCATTATGTCAGTGATTTTTTCCGGCGTGCCACCAACAAGGGGAACCCTCCAGACAGAGTTCCGCGCTGTGAAGGCCAGCCACCGGCCGTCCGGGGAGACCTGCGGCCAGCTTGCATCTTGTGTGCCTTCGATCCGTTGCGCATCGAGACTGTCCAACGGACGGGCGAAAAGGGACCTCTCCCACCAGTTTCCGGCGACGTAAATCAGTTGGCGCCCGTCGGGCGTGAAGACCGGCCACCGGCCAAGTCGGAAAAGGCCCAAGTCCACAAGGTCAACCGGAATGGAATACCGCCCCACGTCCCTGGGCTCCAAGGGGTGTATCGGTCCCCTCATGATCATGAGCATGGCGATTGCGCCCACGGTCAGACCGGCAAACGCACACAGCACCGCTACTTTCCACGAGGCACGCTGCGAGGCGTAGCTTTCCACAGGAACGCTCAAATGCTGGGTTAGGACTTCACTGATTTCGATAGCAGCATCTCCGATGTCCCGAAGGCGCCGGCGCGGGTCTTTCTCCAGACAGCGACGCAGCAAAACCAAAATATCACCCGGCGTGGTCGAGGGCAGGGCGTGCCACTCGGGGTCTGTTTGTAGAATGTTAGCCAACGTGTCCGAAATCGTTTCGCCTGTGAAGGGGACCGTAGCTGTGAGCATTTCATACAGCACGCAGCCGAACGACCATATGTCGCTGCGCTTATCTGTTGGCTGGCCGCGAGCTTGTTCCGGGCTCATATAAGCAGGTGTTCCAATCACTCTACCGGGCTCTGTGACAGTACTCTGCTGGTCCACGGCTTCACCGCCAACCGCCTTAGCTAGGCCAAAGTCTAAGACCTTCACTTTTCCTTCCGGCGTTATCTTGATGTTGCCGGGCTTGAGATCGCGGTGGACAACGCCGTGTTCGTGTGCTGCGGATACGGCCTCGGCGATCTGAAGCGCCATCGACAACGACTCTTCAAGTTTGAACCGGCTCTTGGCTATTCGCTCGGCAAGCGTCTGGCCTGGGACGTACTCCAGAATCAGATAGCCGACACCTTCTGCCTCCTCGAACTCGTCGTAGATAGTGGCGATGTTTGGGTGATTCAGAGAAGCCAGCAACCGTGCCTCACGAGAGAAACGTGAGCGAACTTTGGGATTGGCCATTAATTCAGCTGGCAGACTCTTGATGGCAACCTTGCGGTCGAGCTTGGTGTCGTGGGCTAAGTACACTACACCGGCACCCCCGCGGCCTAACTCTCGCTCAATCCGGAACGGGCCTATCTGTCCTCCTGGCCTTACCTCTGTGCCGTCAAAAGACTTGGTCGGGCCGACTTCGTCGCTATTAGGCCGCCCATCGTTCTGTTCCTTCGCCTTGCTCATCGGCATTCTCCGACGGAAATGCCTTTCAGTAGCGCATACACAAAAGCCATGGTCTCATGGGAGCACAAACCATGCGGGTTTGAATTATAGTGATTCGGCGTAGCCACAGCAATGCTGAAATCTGTCACGTGCCACGAGAGCCAGACCACAGGTATTGCCAGGATTGTGCCCGAGAACGACAACGGCGCGCTCATCAGCAGCGACAGAAACGCTACCGGGCGATCCTTGCCACGGTCAGAGTTGACTTGCTGGTCTTCATAGACCATTATCTAAGCCAATATGTTAAAATGCGCGAGTGTTAATTCTCTCATTTTTCAATGTTCTATACAGAGTAGATCCGTCCCTATTAAACCGGGCGGTGTATGGTAATATTTCCGTCATATAGCAGAAGGCTGTCAGAAAGGGCATCGAATATGAAATGTCGACATATAGTGGTTTTCGTTCTCTCTGTCCTCTCAGCAGCTTCGGCTTCTGAGACGTTGTTCACATCGGGACCGCAGGAGTTCGCCGGCCGGAAATACTACTGGCTTGCCGAATGGAAACTCGAAGTCACCCTTCCGGACGATACGGCCTCCGATGACCGGTTCGAGGTCCTTTTCGGCTCGAAAGGTGCTGCCGAACGAACGCTCTACCTCGAGTACGACGGCAAGAGTGGTTCTGTGTCCCATGTCGGCCAAGGGGACGGATTTGCATGGATCGAACTTCCGTTAGGTCAGCTTTCGAGCGGAAAAGGTGTTGTGCTATATGGTAAAGGACGAGAGGCAGTCGCGTTCCTGGCCGGCGTGCGAATCAGAGGCAAGTCGACCGCAGCTCCCACAGTCAAGCCGGTTCGGACGGCCACAACGCCTCAGGATGACCGTCACTCGGCACGATGGGCGGACCTTGACGGCTTTGAACTCACCGATGAGGCGACGAAGTTGTGGAACCCTTCCCCGGAACGACCCGACTGGCGCCGCGCCGAGAGATCGGCACGATATGCCGGCATTGCCCTGAGCAAGGTCCAGCGCTGGCTCCATGAGGAGTGCCTTGCAGTTCGCGACGAGCGGTCCGGATTGTTTCGTCCCACCGGCCGGCAGTGGAACTATCGTGATACCGCCGCCGACTGCTATCCCTTTTATGTATGGGCGGCCTTCTACACCGACAAGGAGATACTCGATACAATAATGCTCGAGACCCTGGAGGCCGAGCAGCGGCTCTGTAATCATCTGGACCGCCTGCCTGTTCGCTACGATATGGACACGCAGCGAAGAATCGTGACTGACTTCGATACGATGATCTTCGGCGCCAGTGAATACGCCAAGGACGGCCTGGTGCCGATCGTCGAGATCACAGGCAAGAAGTATCCGTGGTTCGACCGCATGCGAGGGCTGGTTGACGACATCTTCAAGCATGCCCGTATTGACACCCCGCATGGTGAAATTGCCTCCACGAACATCGAAGTCAACGGTGAGCTTTTGCAGCTCCTGCCGCGGCTGTACAGTATGACGGGCGAGCGGAAGTATCTCGATTGGGCGCACCGGCTGGCCGACTATTACCTTCTTCCGGGCAGATTTGTCCCCTCGCGTCTATCCGATCACGGCTGTGAGATCATCGGTGGCTTGGGTCTTCTGTTAGACCTCACATGAAGTACATGTTTGACCAGATCCTTCTGCGAGGGACCAACTCAGACGGGATCATCGTCAGGAACCTGCAGGACGGGCCGGGGCCTCACGATAACGTCACTACCGGTGATGGCTGGGGCTATGACTATGTCGGTTTCCTCGACTATGACCTAGCCCTGGGCACACAGCGTTATCGTGAGCCGATTCGTCGAGCAATGTCCAATCTTCTAAAACCCCGTTACGAGAGATTCAACTGGGATCACGGCTCTCGTGACAATGTCGCCGACTCGGTCGAGGGCGGACTTTATCTCTTGTACCGTATCCCCGTAACGGAGGCCTTCGTCTGGGCCGATCGCGAAATCGCCACCTTGCTGGTAGACCACTCGGACGCGGGCCGCCTCTGGGGCGTGCACAAGCTTGAGGCGAACACGGTCCGCACAGTGCTGATCCATACCATGCTGCATACTCGCAACACAATCGCTCGACCCTGGCGGCAGGGGCTGCAACTAGGGGCGGCGCCCTGCAATGACGGAATCTGCATCTTTATGAAATCCGACAGTCCGTACGAGGGTCTGCTTCAGTTTGACATCCCGCGACATCGGATCTATTTTGGTTTTGAAAAAGACTGGCCGCGCATGAATGCCGTCCCTGAGTGGTTCACGGTCGAACCGGATGAATCGCACCTCTACAGTGTGGAGGATATCGACACCGGACGGGCGAAGATTGTCTCCGGTAAGCTGCTCAGTGAGGGTCTGGCCGTGAGCATCGAGTCGGGCAAGCCGCTGCGGCTTACGGTTACCCCATCTAGTGCTCCCGATTGAGAGTTCCCGTTCTTGCGTGGGTAGGTCATCCTACAATAACGGGTTATGGTTATGCTCGCGAGAGTTTCCTACCCTGAAGGGTATAACAGTTCAGAGGTAGCCACCTCCGTCCGGAACAATCCAGCCTTGGCATCGGCCTTGCCCCGAACAAGAGGTGGTCATATACTCTACAACGTTCGGACAACAGCATGACAGATTGTGTACCTATATGTAGGGGATAGAGCGATGGAAGAACGGCCATCGACCCGCAGGGGTTTCATCAAGAAAGCAGCGTATGGACTCTGGGCATGCAATACAGCAGGCCGTGTGCTGGCCGGATCCGGTCAGGCAGAAATCCCTACCCGTCCGCTGGGCGGCACGGGAGTCAATGTTTCAATTCTCGGATTGGGAGGATATCACATCGGCACGATCAGGGACGACAACCAGTCCATTCGCCTGATCCGAAAAGCGATCGACAGGGGTGTGACGTTCCTGGACAACGCGTGGGAATATCACAACGGACGATCGGAAGAACTCATGGGCCGGGCCCTTTCCGGCGGTTATCGAGACAGGGCTTTTCTCATGACCAAGCATCACGGTCGCGACAAGAAGACGGCCATGGAGCATTTGGAGGACAACCTGAAGCGCTTACGAACTGATGTGATAGATTTGTGGCAGTTCCGTGAAGTGGTGTACGACAAGGACCCGGAGATGATCTTTGCGGCGGGCGGCGGCATCGAAGCCGCTGAACTGGCAAAGAAGCAGGGCAAGGTCCGCTTCATAGGGTTCACAGGGCACAGGGATCCGGTCATCCACCTCAAGATGCTCGCATACGGCTACCCGTGGGATGCGGTCCAGATGCCGATGAATGTCTTCGATGCCCATTTCAAGAGCTTTCAGAAGAATGTCCTGCCCATACTCGTCAGGCGAAACATAGGCGTAATCGCTATGAAGACACTGGCCAGCGGATATGTACTCCGAGCCAACGTTGTCGCGCCGAAACAGGCGTTGGACTATGTTTGGAGCCAGCCGGTTTCGACAATCGTATCTGGAATTGACACGGAGCAGTTCCTGGAAGCCAACGCGTCACTGGCACAGGCCTTTAGGCCCATGAGTCAGACAGAACAAGCCAGAGTGCTCGACAAAACAAAAGAGGCGGCGTCAACAGGAAAATTCGAACCGTTCAAAACTCCGCCAAATTTCGACGGCCCTGTCGGCCGAAGGCTTCATGGGCTGAGTTGACGTGACTGGCTGGGCGAATCTATCGAAACGCAGTCCATTTGCCCGCCCTGGACCAAAGCATATTGAGCCTGCTTCTGAGGTGATTCGCCGTGCATAGACCGGGCATTGAACAGTAACCAAGATTGATAAGAGGATAGAATCATGGAGCCTCGTCCCGGATGTAGATCTATAACATTGTCTCTACTCACTTGTTACCTTCTTTTGGCCTTCGGCTTCTGCGCTGAGGCCGGCGCCTCGCCATGGTGGAAGAATCGGCCGCTGCGGATATACCATCCCAATATGAGAGAAGCCGAAGCCGACAACTTTGATGTCAAGCGATTTATAGCCGACTGCAAATCTCTCCATGCCGAAGCCATTGTCTTTAGCACTGGGGGGATATATGCATTCTACCAGACACAAGTTCCGCATCACCTGAAGAGTCCTCACATCAAGGACAGGGATCTCTTGAAAGAGGTGATCGAGGAAGCCAAGGCCAATGGAATCAGGATCATTGCCCGGTTTGATTTCAGTAAGGCCCGCCCGGATCTATTTGAGCGCCACCCCGAATGGTTCTCTTTGGGCGTCGACGGAAAACGGCAGCAGCGGCGAGGTGGTTTGTATCAGACAACGATGCTCGGCGGTTACCAGAACGAAGAGTTTGCGATACCGGCGCTGCGCGAGATTCTGAGCCGCTATGAGGTCGACGGCTTTCATCTCAACGCCCCAGGTTTTGGGGCAGCGGCCTTCGACGAAGCGACAATTCGCAAACACGACATACCGACAGCCGAGGACGCCCAACGTCGGTGGCGCCAGGAGAGGCTGGCCGACCAGATGAAGAAATACAGGCAGATCATTCAGCAGCACAACCCTGAGGCTCTGTTCATGGCCGAGATCAACAGTCCGGAAAGCCCGGGATGGGGGGCAAGCCGCGGCTTCAATCATGAACTGCTGGCTGAAGGATATACCAATCTGCTCTCGACCGCTGGAAGGCCGGACGATGAGGACCTCTATCGATTCCGCTGGTGGGTGGGGCTGACGGCAGATTGGAGCCACGCGTCAAAATCGGAGGATTCGGGTCTGCCGCTGATCAACCTAAAGGTCGGTCATCACAAGGGAAAACTGTCCCTGAAACCCGTTGAGGAGTATGCGTTTTACTGCTACCAGGCGCTGGCCCGCAATGCCGGGATCAAGGCACCCACATATGGTCTGCTCGGCAACATGCCCGATCCGCGTACGCCTTCAATGATTGCCGAAGCTTTTCGATTCATGGAGCGATGCGAGCCGTATCTGACGTCTGCCGAACGGATCGCGCCCGTTGCGCTGATCTGGCCGGCACAAGAGGACACTACTACCGATGGAGCATCGTGGAGAGATGAAATGTTGGGGCTGTACCGAGCCATGGTCTGCCGGCATATCCTATTCGAAATCGTTCTGGCCCATCGCATTGGCGAGAACCTCGAGCAGCGATACGACACGATCGTACTTGCCTCGGCGACGGCTCTTGACGCATCGCATATCGCGTCGCTGATTGCATTCGTGAAGGCCGGCGGCCGCTTAGTCTTGATAGACGCAGCTTCTGACAAACCAATGCCGGCGGCGTTTGCCCGCTTGCTTGGTGGGCAGTGGCAGCAGAAGTCACGCCGAACCGCTTACGCAGTTCCACAACGGTCGGCACAATCGGCCCTTCCCGGGCCCATCATGTTGTCCGGGGCAATTCGCCAAGTGGTTGCTCCCTTGGATTCCCGCATCTGGTACTATTCGAGCCCCACGCCGGGAGGCAGCCACATTCCGGAGTTGTTCCCCGTCCTGGAAAAGGGCGACGGCGCTGTATTGTATTCTACAAGAGTGGAAGAGGGCGAAGTGGTCTATTTTGCGGGTGGCTTGGGAACGATGATGTGGAACAACGACCTTCCCGACTATAGTACAATCCTCGAGAAGATGATCTATCCGGGCTCATACGAACAGCGCCCGCTGACGACCGATGCGCCCGAGACGGTAAACGTCACTGCCTACAGGATACAATCCGGAACTACGGTACATTTGGTGAACGCAACCGGCAAAACGCCCCTGGATCGCGTAGTCCCGGTAGGCCCCGTTCAGATCCGGCTAAAGGGAACGAACGGAAAGACGGTAAGATGGTTTGCACCCGGCGATGAGCCGGAGCTTCTGGAAAGCCGTTTTCGATCGGGGTATACCGAGGTGACCATTCCAAGGCTTAAGGCTTCTGGTCTGATCGTTGTGGAAGACTAATGCCGAGGTATTTATTTGTCTTTCTGGTCCGGATCCGGCGAACGAAGCGCCTCCTGGCTGAGGCGCGGCGGCGAGGTCGTTGCCTGAGAGCGCAGGCCTTGGCCTGCTTTCTTTCGTTATCTGCAAATGGATTCTTTCTGCGCTTGCCAGGGCAGAAGGTTGTTCGTATACTGCATCCTGTGTGGTCGCATGTGCGATAGACACTCTACCAGAACATACAGCGCTTCATAAGGAATTGATGAATGCACCAGGAAGAAGTTGAGCAATCGCTCGTCGATTTGCAGCGGCCAAGATAGTCCAGGTCAGCCGGATGCTTGCCGAACAACACTATGCCGAACACGAGGGCAAGCCATTCTATCCAGCACTGATCGATTACATCATGGGCCGTGCCCACTACCCTGATGACGCCAGCAAACGCCGAGTTATCGCCATTGTCTATCGTGGTCCCGGCGTTTTGCAGAGGATACGAGATGTTGCAGGCCCTACCAATCCTCACGTCGCGCGAGAGGAAAGGCCGGGATGTATTCGCGCCTTAGGCACGGTGGTTCCCATCAGGGACGAGGCGGGACGCGTGATCAGCGAGCGTCTGGACAATGTTATCCACGCTTCAGCTACACACGCTGATGCCGAGCGAGAGATCAAGCTCTGGTTCGAGCCGTGTGATATTCCGCCGCTGATGCGGGCCTATCCTACGGACGTGTGTGAGAAACACTACTATCTCAAGGGCGGGGAGCTTTGCAATGCCTACGAGCCGGGCAGTGTCTGTCTGTTTGCCCCTGGCGACGTGGTCTGGCGGTCCGATCTGGAACTGCTGCGTCTGCGAATTGAGGATCCATCGGCTGCTCCGAGTCTAGATGCAGTGGCTGCCAAGTATCTTATCAACAGGGATGCAGCGGATCATTAGGTCTATCTATTGCCAGTGTTTGTGCTGGGGGGCAGGGGGGACTGAACAAGCTTCATGCCCCCGATCGGGGCCGCTTGCCCCATCGGCATACACTCTTCATTTACACTCTTAAGGTTGGGTCCACCCGTATTCCGCGTTGTGATCCCCGGATTTCATGGCCGACCAATCTGCTCTTAGCAGGAGGTCTTGTATGAACGGAGCGAAACTCAAACACGTTGAGCTTGATCCCAAATCCTACTTAAGTCGCTCGAGGCGATCCTGAATCTTCTTTGACAATCGGCCTTCAACGATCCAGGGAAAGCCATAGATTGGCTCATCAGAAGTCCAGGCTCTCCGGAGTCTGGGGCTGGAACCATTTTCACACTTCCAAACGACCACTCTCCACTGATTGCCGACCGTCTTTTCAGGCGTTACCAGTTCTCCCTTTCCGTCCCCGTCGGCGTCAAAGAACTTCATGTGACGAAAACACGGAAGATGCGGTGAGTTAGCTAACCGCCAGGTAGCTGCAGACCAATCGTCAGGCGGTCTCGTAGGATCTTGATCCCCAATCTCACTACTCGCCGTAAACTTGGGCTCCAGGTCCCCGTCTTGGCTCACATCGTAGACTATGATCTTATTGCTGGAACTGACCACTACGTCTTCTTTGCCATCATGATCGATGTCACAGACAGTCAAATTTGGACCAAAGCCTGAAATATCATCTGAAAAGCCCGCAGGCTCAAACTTCTTTCCGGCCCGATTGGAAATGATCTGGACTCCACCCATACCGCAAACGGCAATGTCAGGATATGAATCGTCGTTGTAATCCAATATGTCATAATGCTGGAAAGTCGTCTTGACGATTGCAAATAGTGAGGTGCCTCCCCGAGATAGAATTGGACGCTGGCCTGGCCTGGTTCTTTGCATGTTGGCCTCTTCAGCACTACGGCCCCAGCCCCTCCAATCGGGACTGTGAACAAGTTCGTATTTGAGAATACACTTGCCCTGGCTGAATTTGTATATCAGTATGGAATCGCCATACCTCTTTAACAGTATCTCCGGCTTTCCATCCGCGTCGATATCCGCGAGGGCAATTTCACCCGCCCTAAGGTTGATTTCATTCTCTTTCTTTAGTGAGTTCCCATCCCATCCATATATTGAGACACTTCTGATAGAGGCATAAATGATCTCATCCATGCCATCGCCATCGTAATCAGCTACTGCTAATATGAACCATGGCAAAGTCCTCGGCATCTCTGGTTCAATGACCCTGCGAGCAAATGTAGGACTGTCTCCATCGATCATATACACCCCATCGTTCGTGCCAATCACCAGATCGCTTTGGCCGTCGCCATCGATGTCGCCCGTGCCAAGGTGGCTGTGACGGTGTTCAAATACCCGTGCATCACAGATTGTTGATGTTCGGGTCAGCTGGTAATCTCCGCCTTTATGCGACCACTGATAGATTGCCGCTTTGCCCTGGCTGTTGTTTGCCAGAAGCGTTATACCCGGATCGGCCTCCGCCTTTGCTGTTCCAAACGTGCTGCCCAGCAGGATGACGATGGTAACAAGCAGCAATACGAGATGCTCCGAAGTACGACGATTTGCACAGACTTTTCCCGACATGATCTCACCTCACTTTCTTTGAAATACCATAACTGGTCAAAATGGCGACATCGCCTTTCATTCAAGCTGTTCGAGTCGATCCTGGATCTTTTGAGATAACCGGCCTTCGACAATCCAGGCAGAGCCATAGAAGTGCTCATCAGAACTCCAGGCCTTCCGGAGTCCGGGACTGGAGCCTCCTTCATATTTCCACACAGCCACCCGGCATACATCGACGCCCGTATATTCAGGCGTTACCAGCTCTCCCTTTCCGTCTCCATCGGTGTCGAAAAACTTCATGTGACGATAACCGGGGCCCATCACGGAACTGATTGGCGACCGGACAGAACGCTGTCTTGCGGAACCGTTTGCCTCATTCTGATTGCCGGTAGCAAACTTCCGCCCCAACACCCCATCCCTGTCCACTCCCAGCACTATCATCTCTTTTTTGACGCTGACCACCACATCTTCCCTGCCATCGTGATCGACATCGCAGACCTTCAAATGCGGGCCAAAGCTCGTGATGTCACCTGCGAAACCCGCCGGCTCGAATTCCCTGCCTCCCCGGTTGCAGATGATCTGCACTCCACCCATCCCGCAAACGGCAATGTCAGGATATGAATCGTCATTGAAGTCCAGGGTGTCGAAGTGCTGGAAGGTGGTCTTGACGATTGGAAATATGAACTTATCTCCCCCGGTCTGGTCTGAACTCATGCCCAGCCTGAGTTCCTGCGGCCTGGCATCGAATTTTTCTCGTCCAAAG